>JAJYAR010000148.1 GCA_021779435.1 bacterium | reverse complement strand
GATCTAGTCCACGGAGCCAGGAAGACCGGATAGGAACCGCCCCGTGAAAGCCCTCCTCCCGATTCTGGTGTGGTTCGTCCTCCCGCATTGGCTTTCCCTCACCGCTTTTCTGTTGTCGCTGGGGATCTTCCTGCTCTTCCACGGGGCGATCCTGACGTTGAAGGCGGTCTTCGCGTGGCTGGACGGAAACCACTCGGAATCGGCAGCGCCAAACGTGATTCACGTCGATTTCCGGAGGGCGCACGGCGCAAGGCTGCGGTGACTGACTCCGCCAACATTACAACCTCATCAAGACTTCGCGCTTCTCCGGGCGGGCTTGGCGAATTCGGCCTCCGTTTCCTGGACCAAATCGCTCGCTGGGACGCCCAGCGCAAGACCGAGACCGATGATGGTCGTAATGGTCGGCTGGCGGACCCCACGCTCGATCCGGTAGATGAAGGTCCGGTCCACCCCGGCGCGGAACGCAAGCTCCTCCTGCGTGAGGCCGGAAGCCGTGCGAAATCGGCGCAGAACCGTTCCGAAAACCCCGGGGACGCCCGCCAGATCCGCATTTGCCATCCGGCGACTATCGATTACCATGCTGCCAATAGGCCACTGCCTATAGGCTCATTTCAGCAGTCCGCAGCACCAGCAGGAATGTCGTTCCGCGCTTCCGCTTCCAACCACAACCAAAAACGAGAGGGGTTCCAGAATGAAGTTTCGCGTTGCCGCATTTGCTGTTCTTACCGCGACCGCCACTGGCTGCTACGCGGCCCAACCCGGGGATTTCTACATCGGGATCAACGCCGGGCAGACGAGGCTCTCCAACGCCTGCCAGAGCGTTTCCCAGGACGTCCAGTCCCTCGGGTACACGATGAGTTCGTTCAACTGCACCAATACGGCGCGGGCGATCGGCGGCCTGATCGGATACCAATTCGACTCCCATCTGGGAGCGGAACTGAGCTACATGGATTTCGGAAAACCGCACGCCAACGCCACAATCAACGGCGTTCCGGTTTCGGCGTATGCATACCCGACCGCCTACGAGTTCGCGCTCGTCTGGACGCAGCCCGTTGCACAGCACTTCTCGGTGCTCGGACGCCTCGGCCTCGGGATCACGACGCTCAAAGACTCCGCGAGCGCCCTGGGCCTTACCAGCTCAGCAAGCGCGCAGAGCCGGACGGGCGTCCCGGGAATTGGATTTCAGTATGACATCGGAAAGATCGCGGCGCGCCTTATGTTCGATTACTATGGAAAAGTTGGCGATGCCTCAACGACGGGAACAACCAATCTCTCGTCGCTTACTATGGGGTTGACCTATTCGTTTTGACCATGGAATCCGCTGTGCGATGGCGCAGGGCGCATTCTGCGCCATCGCTATAAGTAGAACCGCCTGATAGCCGCTCCCGAAATGTCTTTCTTGCGCCCAACAGCAGCTCCGACTATCACCCTCGCGGCAATCGCGGCGGCGCTGCTGTGCTCCGGCTGTGCCACAGATCTTGGCAAATCGACCCAGACCGTAACGATCCGGACGTTTGACCACAGTGGTGCCGAGATTGGGGGGGCAATCTGCACCATCACAAACGATAAGGGGAGGTGGGCTGTAACCAGTCCCGGCACAGCGGTGGTTCACCGTTCATATGGCGACATGAAAATCGAGTGCAGCATGAATGGCTACGAACTCGGAACGGTGAATGTTGTTTCGCACATGGAGGGGACCGTTATCGGAAATGTCTTTGCGGGTGGAATTATTGGCGTCGCGATCGACAGCGCTGGAGGAAGCGGATATGACTACCCTCAGGCCATCAGGGTGGTAATGGGGGAGGAACGCACTATCAGCACGAACAACTCTTCCGGCAATTAGCTGGATTACACGCCAAACTTTTGTCAGTTTTTGGGGGAGATACGAAAACATGAAAACTCGTCTTCTTGCAACGGTGCTATTGAGCATGATGGTGACGGGGTGCGCAAACCTAGGGGTGATGTCCCGGAAATTGTTGAACTGAATCTGTAGAGGGAAGGCGGTAACTCCTTTCGCCTGCATGTGATATGCAGGCGCTGCCAAGCAAAGAAAGGAGTCACCGAGATGAAGTTTCGCACGAAGAAGGCCGCGGCGAACGACGCCGCCAACGAAGTCCAGGTGCAGTTGTCGGTTCCGCTGTATGGGGTGTTGCGGGATGTCCAGGAAGCGTTTTTCGGGCTGTGCGTCGAAGCGGGCAAAGCGACGCTGTCGGCGATGATGGAAGCGGACCGGGAGAGGCTCTGCGGAGCCAAGGGGCGGCCGGATGCGCAACGCCGCGCCTACCGGGGCGGGCACACCGCCAGCAGCGTTGTGCTGGGCGGCAGGCGCATCGCCGTGCAACGGCCCCGCGTCCGCGGAATCGAAGACGGAGAACTTGCGCTGCCGACCTTCACCTGGGCAGCCGGCGCCGATCCGCTGAACCGAGCCACGATGCAATCGATCGCCGCCGGAGTGACGACGCGCCGCTACCGGGGAACGCTCGATCCGCTGCCCGCCAAGGAGCGGGAACGCTCCGTGTCCAAGAGCGCCGTGTCGCGCCGGTTCGTGGAGTTGAGCGCCGAACAGGTCGAGCAGTGGCTCACCCGTTCGCTTGCCGGAATCGATTTCCCGGCCATGATGATCGACGGCATCTACTTCGCCGAGCGCGTCGTGCTGGTGGTGCTGGGCATCGATGCCAGAGGCAAGAAGCACGTCCTGGGACTTCGCGAGGGCAGCACCGAGAAGACGCAGGTGGTCCGAGCGATGCTCTCCGACCTGATCGAGCGCGGTCTCGACGCCGACCGTCCCCGCCTGTGGGTGGTCGACGGCGGCAAGGCGCTGCGCCGGGGAATTCTCGATACCTTTGGACAGAGCGCGTTCATCCAGCGCTGCCAAGAGCACAAGCGGCGCAACGTCCTGGAACACCTGCCCGAAACCCTGCACGCCGGAACCAATCGCGCCATGCGCGACGCCTGGAACAGCAGCGACGCCAAGCTCGCCCGCCGGCAGCTCGAACGCCTGGCCGCGCGTATGGAGCGCGAACATCCGAGCGCCGCCGCCAGCCTGCGCGAAGGATTGGACGAGACGCTGACCGTGCAAAGCCTCGGGATCGGCGGCGCACTCTACTTGACGCTGCGGACGACCAACCCGATCGAGAACCTCAACGGCTCGATTGCCCGCTACACGCGGAACGTGAAACGCTGGCGCGACGGCTCGATGCTGCGCCGCTGGGTTGCCAGCGCGCTTTGCGACGCATCGCAGCGCTTCCGCGCACTGCGCGGCTACCGGGACATGCCAAAACTCATTCATGCCTTGCAAGCCCATTCTCAACCCAGTGTTGCCGTTCAGAAAAAGGTCGCGTAGGATCGCTTCCCGGAGTTACTGTCCGTCCCGTTCAACAGCGAGTGGGACATCGCCAACCTAGGAACATCACCAGAAAACATTACACCGGCCTACACCTCTACGTTGCAATATGAGAATGCAACTTGCAACCAACTCAAAACTGAAATGGCGACGCTTAGGGAACAAGAACCGCAACTCGTCGCCGCCCAAAAGGACCGGATCAAAGATAACTACGTTCAGGCTTTTCTCTGGATGGCCGGGAACGGCGATGGCAGCGAAGCAGCGGATTTGGCGCGCAACAGAGGTGCCCAGGACGCTGTTGGAAAAGTAATGACCGAAAAAGGCTGCTGGAATGCGACACAAGCGTCTGCGGCGGCCAACGCGGCGGGTTCATCCCAGCCCGCGGGGGCTCAGTTGAACGGCACCGCAGAAGGAGAGGACACCTTCCAAGCAGAGAACTTCGCAAAAAGCCACGGTTGTAGTGCCCAACCACGAGCCGTACTTAACGCGAAGGGGCCGGGATTCGAGACATACAGCGTTGGGTGCTCAAATGGAGACGTACTCTCCATTCGATGCTCATGGGGGAACTGCCGCGCACTGCAATAAGGAAAGGAACAGGGATCGCAATACTCCAAGCCGTGACCGGATCCCAATGGGAGATAATCGCAAATCACAGCGCCTAGCAATTCTCGGCGGCAACGCATGGGGCACCAATCATCGGAGCAACCGAAAATGGTGGTAATTTGGTGGTAAAAATCGACATTCCGCATCGCCATCTTTTAGAAAATCGATTTTTATCAATGCGCTAGGCAAAATTATGCTCCTGATGATCGACAACTACGACAGCTTCACCTACAACCTCGTGCAGTACTTCGGGGAACTGGGCGAGGACGTGCGCGTATATCGCAACGACGAAATCTCGCTCGACCAGATCGAGGCGCTCGCCCCCGACCGCATCTGCCTTTCGCCCGGCCCCTGCACACCCAACGAAGCGGGCGTCACGCTGGGAGTGATCGAGCAGTTCGGCGGACGGATTCCGTTGCTCGGCGTCTGCCTGGGACACCAGGCGATCGGCCAGGCCTACGGCGGCAAGGTGGTGCGCGCGAAGGAACTCATGCACGGCAAGACCTCGCCCATCGACCACACCGGCCGAGGCGTCTTTGCCGGACTGCCCCAGCACCTCATCGCCACCCGGTATCACTCGCTCGCCGTGCAGCGGGAGAGTCTGCCCGAGTGCCTGGAGGTCACGGCCTGGACGGCTGACGGCGAGATCATGGGGTTGCGGCACAAGACGCTCGCGGTCGAAGGCGTGCAGTTCCACCCGGAATCGATCGCGACCGAACATGGGCATGCAATGCTGCGCAATTTCCTGACCCAGCATTGACGGGAAGGCGCACCGTGTCCATCACCCCCAGCGAAGCGATCGCCCGCTGCATCGACCACCGGGAAATCTTCCACGACGAGATGCTGTCGCTGTGGCGGCGGCTGATGCGCGGCGAACTGACGCCGGTGCAGATCGCCGCCTTGCTCATCGGGCTGCGCGTGAAGAAGGAAACCGTCGGGGAGATCGCCGCGGCGGCCCGGATCATGCGCGAGTTCGCCACTCCGGTTCCGATCGCCGACCGCACCCGTCTCGTCGACATCGTGGGCACCGGCGGCGACGGTGCCCATACCTTCAATATTTCCACGGCCGCGATGTTCGTCGCCGCGGCCGCCGGCGCGCGCGTCGCCAAGCATGGCAACCGCAGCGTTTCCTCGCGTTCCGGCAGCGCCGACGTGCTCGAATCGCTGGGCGCCCGGATCACGCTCGCACCGGAACAGGTGGCGACGTGCCTGGATCGCACCGGCATCGGATTCATGTTCGCTCCGGGCCATCACGCCGCCATGCGCCATGCCGCGCCGGTGCGCAAGGAACTGGGCGTACGCACCATCTTCAACATCCTGGGGCCGCTCACGAACCCGGCCGGCGCAGAAAACCAGGTGATGGGCGTGTTCCATCCCGACCTGGTCGGCATCCAGGTTCGCGTGCTGCAGCGCCTGGGCAGCCGCCATGTGCTCGTCGTGCACGGGCGGGACGGCATGGACGAGGTATCCCTGGGTGCGGCGACGATGGTCGGCGAACTCAAGGACGGGGAGGTGCGCGAATACGAGATCCATCCCGAGGATTTCGGGATCCCGATGGCGTCGAGCCGCCGGCTGCGCGTCGCCGATCCCGACGAATCGCGCGCGATGCTGCTCGACGCGATCGGCGGCGTGCCGGGGCCGGCGGCGGACATCGTCGCCCTCAATGCCGGCATGGCCCTCTATGCGTCCGACGCTGCGGCCTCGATCGCCGAAGGCATCGGGAAGGCCCGCGCCGCGGTGGCAAGCGGAGCGGCGCGCAGAAAGCTCGATGCGTTCGTCGCCGTGACGCAGGAATTGGCGACCCCCTAGCAACCCACCATCACCCCCATCCTGCAAGCGTGGGAGGGGGAAACGCGACATGTCCGACATCCTGCAAAAGATTCTCGCCGTAAAGGCCCAAGAAATCGCCGCGGCGCGCACCGCGGAGCCACTGCCGGCGCTGCGTGCCCGCGCCGAAGCGCGGCGCGACGTGCGCGACTTCGCCGGCGCGATCGAACGCCGCATCGCCGCCGGGGGGGCGGGCGTGATCGCGGAAATCAAGAAGGCGTCCCCGTCCAAGGGCGTGCTGCGGGATCCGTTCGACCCGCCCGCCATCGCCGGCAGTTATGCGCGGCACGGCGCCGCCTGCCTTTCCGTGCTGACCGACGTGCAGTTTTTCCAGGGGGCCCTGGGCTATGTCGACGCGGTGCGGAACGTCGTCGATCTACCGGTGCTGCGCAAGGACTTCCTGGTCGACGAATACCAGGTCTACGAAGCGCGGGCCGCCGGCGCGGACTGCATCCTGCTGATCGTCGCCGCCCTGGATGACGCCCGGCTGCAGGCGCTGGAGGACTGCGCGGCGGGGCTGGGAATGGCCGTGCTGGTCGAGGTGCACGATGCCCGCGAATGCGATCGCGCGCAGCGGTTGCGCACGCCCCTGCTCGGGATCAACAACCGCAACCTGCGCAGCTTCGCGGTTTCGCTGCAGACGACCATCGACCTGCTGCCGGGGATCGAGGCGGGTCGACGGGTGGTCACCGAAAGCGGAATCCTCGCCCCCGGCGACGTGCGCCGGATGCGCGAGGCCGGCGTGGACGCATTCCTGGTCGGCGAAGCCTTCATGCGGGCAGCCGAGCCGGGGGCGGAATTGGCCCGCCTGTTTGCCGGCAGTGCGCCGCAGTAGCGGCGCGCACCCGGATCACCACATCCCGCGAGGAGACTGGGGAATCGCCGGGGAGGCGGGTCCCCGCCGCGACGCGCGGGGGGCGAGGACGGTCGGCGCCGGGTTCCCCGCCGCCTGCGGAAAATCCCGCGAATAATGCAAGCCCCGGCTCTCCCGCCGGGCCAGCGCGCTCGCCACGATGAGCGCGGCGAC
>JAJYAR010000147.1 GCA_021779435.1 bacterium | reverse complement strand
CCCCATGGTGCGCAGCCGCTCGGCCAGGATCCGGATCTGCGTGCTCTTCCCGGCACCTTCGCCGCCCTCGAACGTGACAAACACGCCGCCTGACTTACTCGCCATGCCTAATCGTAGACAAAGTGCAGAACCGTTTTCAGGTCCTCCCATGCCTCCCGTTTCGCGTTCTGATTATAGGGCCGGAGTAAGTAAGACGGATGATACGTCACCATCAGCGGGATATCCCGCCACCGATGCCAGCGCCCACGCAACTTAGTAACTCCATCCTTTGTGCTCAGCAGCGCCTTGGCCGCCGTCGAGCCCAGCGCGCAGATCGCCTTCGGTTTGATCCCCTGCAACTGCCGGTACAGAAACTGCCCACAGATCTCCATCTCGTCCGGCAGCGGCGTCCGGTTCTCGGGCGGCCGGCACTTCACTACGTTGCAGATATACACATCCGGACGCAGCAGGGGAATTCCTTCCTTCTTCGCCGTGCCCTCGATCATCTGCGTGAGTAACTGCCCGGCCCGCCCCACGAACGGCAGCCCCTGCTCGTCTTCATCCGCGCCCGGGCCCTCCCCCACGAACACCAGCTTCGCGTGCTCGTTCCCGGAGCCGAAAACAATCTTATGCCTGCCCTCGTGCAGACGGCACCGCTTGCAATCGCCGATGTCCTCGCGAATCTGAATGAGCGTGTCGCCCTCCGGCTCAATGGCAGGAAGCACAATCGGCGCGGGCGCAGCGGCCTCTTCGAGCACTGCCACAGGTTTCTGTTTCCGGTACAAGGTTGTCAGTCCCAGGTCTCGGTAAAATTCCAGCCGCCGCCGCAGTTCGTCACGCTCCATCTCAAAGCGTCCTCACTGCGCCGCATGCAGCGCCAGCCGCAGCTTCAGCGCATGGTCGAAGATCTCGCCCGCGATCTCCCGCTTCGCCGCCCGCTTCAATGGCGCCGTCTCGCCCGTGCTCATCACCAGCACCACCTCGTTCTCGTCGCTCTCAAACGCCGTGTGCTCGCCGCCCACCAGGTTCGCCACCACCATGTCGCACTTCTTCGTGCGCAGCTTCCGCCGCGCCTCTTCCACCAGGTTGTCGGTCTCCGCCGCAAACCCGATCAGCAGACGGTCCCCCTTCTTCTGCCCCACCTCCGCCAGGATATCCGGCGTCGGGTCGAGTTCCAGCGACAGCCGCATTGCCGTCTTCTTCATTTTGTGCGTGGGAACGTGCGACAAGTGATAATCGGCCACCGCGGCCGCTTTTACGATGATCGTCGCTTCCTCGATCCGCTCCATCACCGCGTCGTGCATCTCGCCCGCCGTCTCGACGCGAACCACGTCCACGCCGGCCGGCGCCTCCAGCGCCACCGGACCCGACACCAGCAGCACGCGCGCCCCGCGCCGCGCCGCCACCTCCGCCAGCGCGTAGCCCATTTTCCCCGAACTCCGGTTCGACACGAAGCGCACCGGGTCCAGCGGCTCGCGCGTCGGCCCGGCCGTAATCAGAACTGTCTCGCCTTCGAGATCCCGCCGCAGCCCGACAGCCTCCACCGCCGCGCCCGCGATCGCATCGATCCCCGCCAGCCGCCCCGGCCCCACGGTTCCGCACGCCAGCAGCCCGTCTTGGGGATCCACAATTACGTGCCCGCGCCGCCGCAGCGTCTCCAGGTTCGCCCGCGTCGCCGCGTGCTCCCACATCGCGGTGTTCATCGCCGGAGCCAGCACCACCGGCCCGGTGAACGCCAGATACATTGTCGAAAGGAAATCGCCGGCCAGCCCGTGCGCGAATTTCGCCAGCAGATCCGCGGTAGCCGGGGCTACCACCAGCAGGTCCGCCCCCTGCGCCACGCCGATGTGCTCCACGGCGCTCGCCAGCGTGCCCTCCGCGCTCTCGCGCGCAAACAGACTCGTAATCGTCTTCTGGCCGGTAAGTGAAGTAAACGTCAGCGGCGTAATGAACTCTTGCGCCGCGGCCGTCATGACGGTCTGAACCGCAAACCCGCGCTCCATCAGCGCGCGGGCCAACTCGGCCGCCTTGTAGGCAGCTATCCCTCCGCCCACCCCCAGGACGGCTCGCATCGCCCTACTCGGCCGGCTGTTCTTCGGGCTCGGGCGCCGGCGTCTGCGACAGGTCCGTGTACTGCACCAGACCGCGCCGCACTTCCTCCATGGCCGCTACCGTCGGCTTCTTCGACGTCGTCGGCAGGAACGACCGCGCGCCGGTCTGCAACTGCCGCGCCCGCTTCGCCGCCACAATAATGAACCGGTACGTGCTCGCGTCCGGATCGTCCGGAATCGAAAACGCCCCGTTGCTGCGGAATTTTTCGCTCATGGTCTGTTCCTGCTCCCTTACTTCTCGAAACTCGCAAGAATCGGCCGGATCATCGCCTCGACCCGCGCCCGCTTGATCCGCTCGGCGCGCACAATCGAGCACAACGTCTCCACCGATTCCTCCACATCCTTGTTCACCAGCACATAATCGTACCGGCCGTAGTTCCGGATCTCGGTGGCCGCGTCCCGCAGCCTACGCTCAATCACCGGTTCGGAATCCTCGCTTCGCTCCCGCAGCCGCCGCTCCAATTCCGCCCGCGACGGCGCAAGGATAAAAATGCTAACTGCCTTGTCTTCCGGAAGATTCCCTTTTAATTGTCGCGCACCCTGCACGTCGATGTCGAGCACCAGGTCCACGCCGTCCGCCTCCGCCCGGTCCAGCTCGCTCCGGTGCGTCCCATAGTAGTTCCCGAACACCTCCGCGTACTCGAGGAACTCCCCCGCCGCAATCCGCCGCTCGAACTCTTCGCGCCCGACGAAATAATACTGGTCCCCGTTCTTTTCCGCTCCCCGCGGCGCGCGCGTCGTGTAGGACACAGAAAACCGCAGCCGCGGCACGTTCCGCATCAGCCCGCTCACCAGCGTCGACTTCCCCGAGCCCGATGGAGCCGACACGATAAACACAATGCTCATTCCAGGTTCAGCGCCTGCTCGCGCATCTTCTCGATGGCCGACTTCGCCTCGAGCGCGAGTTCGGTTATCCGCAGCCCGATTTCTCCCGCCCCTCCCGTTTTCGAAAGAATCGTGTTCGACTCCCGGTTCATCTCCTGCAGCAGGAAGTCCAGGCGCTTGCCCACCTCCCCGCCTTCATCGAGCAGCGCCGCCGCCTGCGCCGCGTGAATCTTCAGCCGCGCAATCTCCTCCGCGATGTCGCCCCGCTCGGCCAGCATCGCCGCCTCCTGCGCCAGCCTCTGCGGATCCGCCGCCGACCCGCGCAACAACTCCTTCAGCCTTTCGTTCAGCCGCGCCTGCAGCGC
Organism: bacterium; assembly: GCA_021779435.1. Next base: position 3,573 of record JAJYAR010000147.1, on the reverse strand, counting down.
CGGCATCGCCTTGTGCCGGCTCTTTTCAATTTCGCCCGCCAATATCTCCAGCCGCCGGTTCTGTTCCCCCATCTCCGCGCGGATCTCTTCTCCCTCCCGCACGCGAAACGCCTCGAGCCCGTCCAGCGCCTCATTCAGCGCCGCCAGCGTCTCCCCCTCCAACGCCGGAGCCGCCTCCTCGGCCGCCTGCGGCGTAACCATTCCCGGCACGCGCAGCAACCCGTTCAGATCCACCGCCGGCTCCGCCATGTCCAACGCCTCCGCCGCTTCCTTGAGCGCCTGAATGCAGGCCTCGAACAGCGGCCGGTTCAACGCCGCCCGGGCGCCTCCGTCGGCTCGCGCAAAACCCACCCGCGCCTCGATGTGCCCCCGCTTCAGCCGCTCCCGCAGCGCCGCCCGCACCGCCGGCTCCGCCGCCGCCAACTCCTCCGGCAACTGAATATGCAAATCGAGCGCCCGGTGGTTCACGCTCTTCAGCGTGACGTTGATCTCGCCCGCCGCGCAGACCCGGCGCGACCTCGCATACCCGGTCATGCTCCGCACCGGCTGCCGCTTCTTGGGTGCGCTCATGTGGCCGGTACGTTCCCCACGGGATCCTCCAGAAACTGCATCCCATGCAGCTTCTGGTAAATCCCTCCCTGGCTCACCAGGTCTTCGTGAGTCCCCATCTCGACAATCCGCCCGCCGTCGATCACCGCGATCTTGTCGGCCCGCCGGATCGTCGAAAGCCGGTGCGCGATCACAATCACGGTCCGCTCCGCCATCAGGTGCTGCAGCGCCCTTTGGACGAGCATTTCGCTCTCCGTGTCCAGGTGCGAGGTTGCTTCGTCCAGGATCAGAATCGGAGCGTTCTTCAGAAGCGCCCGGGCAATCGCGATCCGCTGTCTCTGGCCGCCGCTCAGCTTCGTCCCCCGTTCCCCGATCGGCGTCTCATATCCGTCCGGCATAGCCAGAATAAATTCTTCCGCCAGAGCGCTCCTCGCCGCCGCCCGCACCTGCTCTTCCGTCGCTCCCGCGCGTCCGTACCGGATATTGTTGGCCACCGTGTCGTTGAACAAAAACGTGTCCTGCGCCACAATTCCGATTTTCGACCGCAGGCTCGCCAACTGAAAATCCCGTATGTCCCGCCCGTCGATCCGGATCGCTCCGCCCGTGACGTCGTAAAACCGCGGCAGGAGGTTCGCCAGCGTCGTCTTGCCGGCTCCGCTCGGCCCCACCAACGCCACGACTTCGCCCGCCTTCACTTCCAGCTTTACGTTGTCGAGATGAAAGCCCTCTGGCGACGACGTATAACCGAAGCTCACGTGGTCGAACTCGATCGCCTTGTGGAACCGCCCGAGGCGAACGGCGCCGGCCTTGTCCCGGATCCCCTGCTCACGGTCCAGATACTCGAACACTTTCTGCGACGCCCCCAGCGCCTGCTCGAAAATGTTGTGAATTCCGGTCAGGCGCTTCACCGGCTCGTACAGCATCAGCAGCGCGATCACGAAGCTGGTGAACTCGCCCGTCGTCATCTCGTTCGCCTTGATCTGCAGCCGCGCGTAGGTAAGGAGTCCAACAATCGTCAGAGCCCCGAAAAACTCGATCAGCGGTGAAGAGATCGCCTGCTGCGCCACGTACTTGAGACTCGTCCCCTTCAGCTTCTGCGCCGCCGCCCGGAACCGGTTCGACTCGAACTCCTCGGTCCCGAACGTCTTCACCACCTGGTGCCCGCTGATGGTCTCCTGCAGGATCTGGTTCAGATCCGCCGTATCGTCCTGCGCCCGCCGGCTCGTCCGGCGAATCCGCTTGCCCAGCCGCGCCGTCGGCGTCAGCACAAACGGCAGCACCGTCAAACTCACCAGCGCCAGCTTCCAGTCCGTCTGAATCACGACCACCAGCAGCGCGAACAGCGTGAACGCCTGCCGGAACCAGTCCGCCAGCATGTGCGAAATCGCCACCTGGATCTTATCGATGTCGTTCAGAATCGACGACATCAGGTGGCCGGTGGAGTTCGTCGCGAAGAAGTGCGAGTCCTGCCGAAGCACGCCGTCGAACACCTTCTGCCGCAGGTCCGTCACCGCGGAGAAGCCGGCATAGTTAATCAGGAAGTTGCCGAAGTAATCGCACAGCCCCTTGAACAGGTAGACCTCGACGATGGCCGCCGCCACCATGGTCCACACGTTGTGCAGAAACGGGGGAACGATGTCGTTCAGAAGGATTGTCCGGTGCAGCAGCGGAACCACGAACAGCGTCGCCGTGGAATCGGGCGAATCCGGCCGCAGCACGCGGTCGAACACCGTCCGTACGAGCAGCACGACCAGCGCCTGCCCCGCGCCAACGCCCGCCATGAGCAGGCTCGAGCTCACCAGCGCCGCCCAATAGGGCCTGGCGAACCGCAGCAGGCGCCCCAGTTCCTTCACGCCGAGTGTCTCCCGGCCTGTGCCGCCGTTCGCGCCCTCAGCATCGCCAACGCTTCCGTCACTTGTTCCACAGGCAACTCCCGCAGACCTTTTTCCGGCCGCCTTACTTCACTCTCGACGCGCCATGGACCCCAGATCGCAGGATCCATCGGCCCAAATAAGACTACCACCGGAACACCCAGCGCCGCCGACATGTGGGCCGGCCCACTGTCGTTGCCCAGAAAAATCTCCGCCCCCGCAAGCAGTCCCTTGACTTCTTCGAGCGGCGCTCCCTTCACCCGACTGAACCCTTCGAACGCGCTCAAATCGTCCCCCGCCGCGCCGATGACCACCGCTTCGAGGCCCAGTTCCCGCTCAATCCAGCGCGCACAATCGGCAAACCGCTCCGCCGCCCAGGCCTTTTCCGGCGCCGACGCCAACGGATGAATCACCGCATACGGCCGCGGCCGTTCCACCTTCCGCGAGACAAACAGGCGCGCCCGCGGAATCTCGGTCACCGGCACGCCCAGATAAAACATCGCGCTCGCCGCGTGTTCCGCCGTGTGCACCACCCGTTCTTCGCCGAGAATCTCCTGTGCCCGCGGAATGGGCACGTTATACAGCCACGCGTTCCGGTAATGAGCGAATCCGGCGCGCCACCGCGCCCGCGACGCCGCCACCAGCCTGGCGCTGCGCGCCCCTCCGTGCAGGTTCAGAACGAGGTCCGGGGCAAACTTCCACAGCGCGCTCAGGCCGGGATCGAGAATCTCGTCCACATCCGGGTTGCCTTCATACACCGCCCGCCACGCCGGCTCGACGACGACCGCCACGCGCAGATCCGGCCTGTGCGCCTTCAGCAGCCGCAGCGCCGGTGTAGACAACACGCAGTCCCCCAGCGAACGCAGGCGCACCACCGCCACCCGCGCACCCCGCGCCAGCCGATCGACTACTTCGGGCATCGCTCGAATCTCGACCGCTCTCAGTCTTCGATTTTCGCTTCGTCCACCAGCATCACCGGAATGTCGTCGCGGATCGGGTACACGCGCTTGCACGCCTCGCACTTCAACCCATCTCCGCCCGGCGTCAGATGCACCGGTTCCTTACACGCCGGACAGACCAAAATGTCCAGAAGTTCCTTGCTGATAGCCATCGCGTTCAGCCTTGAGTCTAGCAGAAACGTCCCGGCCCGCCC
>JAJYAR010000146.1 GCA_021779435.1 bacterium | reverse complement strand
GACGATTCGATGCGCGACCGGCCCAGCTCCGTGACGGGGAGCCACATGTCCTCGTGCGACAAGGGGATGTTGGATCCGGTGACGACATACGCAGGCATCAGCTGCGCGTTGGTCTCCGCAACGAGCTGGGCGTGTGCGACTATTCCCGCGCTGGAGAGCGCGAGCGCCGCTGTGAATCGTGCGATGGTCGAAAGCGAGAGGGCCGGCATGGAAAGTTGAAAGCGAACGTCTTCGGAAAGCGGCACGATCGTGGAGAACTTGCGCCGACGGACAAGGACGTATCGACGTCTTCAGGACCACGAGGCGAGGCAGGGGCGTTGCGCGGCACGCTTGCCAACCCCGCGGGCCGACAGACAATCCGGAATCAATGAATGAGTTGCAGGCCATCGTTCGCGCGCTTTCGGAAGCTCCTTCCGCTCCCGCAGTCCTGGCCACACTCGTCAGCGTCGAGGGCTCGTCGTACCGGCGCCCCGGCGCTCGGCTGCTGCTGCTGGGGGATGGCCGCCGCATCGGCTCGATCAGCGGAGGATGCCTGGAGGAGGACGTGATTGCCCGTGCCCGGCATGTCGGGATCACGCGGAAGTCGGAGACGGCGATCTACGACACCACCACGGAAAACGACCTTGTCTGGGGCGTTGGGCTGGGATGTCACGGCGTCGTGAAGGTCCTCATCGAACCGGTTCCGGCACGGCCGCGGTGGGCGGACGCGCTCGCCAGGAATTTTGCGGCCCGGCGGCCCACGCACGTCGTCGTCGCCCATGACTGCGGCGTCGAGGGCGAAGCGGGCACGCGCGTCGAGGCGGAGGCCGCCGCGACCACGAGTGTCCTGTTCGCGCAGACCGTGCCGCCGCCTCTCAGGCTCTGCGTCTTTGGCGCGGGCGAAGACGCGCGGCCCGTCGCACGTCTCGGAGCGTCGCTCGGCTGGTCCGTGACGGTCGCGGACCCGCGCGCCGCCTTCGCGACGGCCGAGCGTTTTCCCTCGGCCGAACACGTGATCGTCGGACCCGCGGAAACGCTGGCGACGAAAGCCGCACCGGACGACCGCTCGGTCGCCGTGGTGATGACCCACCACTACATTCACGACGTGCCACTCCTGCGTGCGCTGCTTCCAAAGGAGCTCCCCTATCTCGGCCTGCTCGGCCCCCGCAAGCGCGCCGAGAGGATCCTGGCCGACCTTCGCGCCTCCGGTTTCGAGCCCACGGCCTCCCAGCTCGCGCGGTTCCACGCTCCCGTGGGCCTCGATCTGGGGGCTGACGGACCCGAACAGGTTGCACTCGCGATCGTCGCCGAAATCCAGGCGGTCCTCGGCGGACGCAGCGCCCAGCCGCTGAAGGAGCGGTCCATGCCGATCCATGACTGACCTCCGCCCCGTCCATTTCGGCGCGATCATCCTCGCCGCAGGAGCTTCGACGCGCATGGGCATGCCGAAACAGTTGCTGGCCGTGGAGGGCAAGCCGCTGATCGTGCGCGCCGTCGAGGCAGCGCTCGGCTCACCCACCTGGCCGGTCATTGTCGTGCTGGGGGCAAATGCGGAAAAGATCCGGCCGGCCCTCACCCGTCATCCTGTCATCGTCACGGAAAACGCCGCGTGGGCGGAAGGCATGGCGGCGTCGATCCGCACGGGCATCACGGCCCTTCAGCAATTTTCGCGGATGCTCGATGGTGCCGTGATCGCCCTGTGCGATCAGCCGGCGTTTTCGGCGGACAGCATCGGACGGCTGCTTGCGGCCCGGCGCGACACCGGCCGCTCCATTGTCGCGTCGCGCTACTCGGGACGCCAGGGCGCGCCCGCGCTGTTCCTGCGCGAACACTTTGCCACCCTCGGAGCACTCACCGGGGAGGAAGGCGCGCGAGCCCTCCTCAACGGCGACGCCTCACAGGTCGCCGCAGTCGAAATGCCCGAGCTGGCGCTGGACCTCGACACGCCGGAGGACTACGCCGCGTTGACGGGGAAGTCGTAGCAGCCGCGACGCGGGAGGCTTGCCCCGCCTCAGCCGGTTGCGCGCAACGTTGCGAGCGAGCTCGCAACCTACACTGCCACAGGCCTCCGCGCTCCGTCGCCGGTCAGGGCAGCGTCGCCTCGATCACCTTCCTGGTCTGCGTGGCGCGGTAATCGTCGAGCGCCTTCCTAGCGGCCGGATCAGCCAGTGCGAGGATCGCCACGGCAAAGAGCGCGGCGTTGATCGCACCCGGCTTGCCGATCGCAAACGTGCCAACCGGCACGCCACCGGGCATCTGCACCATGGAAAGGAGCGAATCCATGCCTTTCAGCGAAGCGGACTCCATTGGCACGCCGAGCACGGGAAGAGGAGTGAGCGCCGCGGCCACGCCGGCAAGGTGGGCTGCGCCGCCCGCGGCGGCGATGATCACCTTCAGGCCCCGGCCCTGCGCCCCGCCGCACCACTCAAACGCAAGCTGGGGTGTCCGGTGCGCGCTGATTACGCGCTTCTCGTAGGAGACGCCGAGCTGATCGAGCGTCTTCGCGCAATGCTGCATCGTCTCCCAATCCGACGTGCTGCCCATGATGATCCCGACGACGGGTGCGGACTGTGCCATAAGTCGTGAAATGAGCGGAAGAAACGGCCGGGAGTCAAACGCCGCTGGCGAGGGCGCGTCATCCTTTCATCCACACCCGGGCCGGGGGTCCCTCTGCAAGCCCGACCGACGACCGACGCTGTCGTCGGTTGCGGTCCAGTGTCGGACGGCGCCCGTGGGAGCGCCGCCTGTTTTCGACTCGCGCCCGGTTACACCAGCGAGAGATTGCCGCGCGCGTGGACGACGGTGGTGCCGGCAATCTTGTCGTGCCACGACTGCCGCTCGTCGTCGAAGGCGACCCAGATGAAGCCGAGGCCGAGACCGGCGAGCGAAATGAAGCAACCGAGTGCGCGCACGATGGCCGTCGCCCAGTCGATCGGTCTGTTATCAAGCCGAACGAGTCGCAGTCCGCAGATGATGCCGCCAACCGTCGTGCCCTTCATTTTCCAGAGGACAGCCGCATACGCAGCGACGAGGAGCGCGGCCACCGGGAAAGCGATATGGCTGTGAATCAGTACCGAGACGGTGGTGAACACCACGATCATGAGAAGCACGTCCAGCAGCATCGCCGCCGTTCGAATCCAGAAACCGGCCCTCGGAAGCGTTGCGGCGTCTCCCGCGGCTGCAGCCCGCGTGACGGCCGGCGCGGCCATGACTCCGGCGGCGGCACCTGTTCCGGACGCGGCACCAATGAGAAGCGAGTCGAAGCTCATCGGAGGGACGGTCTGGCTCGGCATCTCGGGCGGAATCGCGGGGGCAACCGGCTGCTTTTGGCGCCTGGAGGCTCGGAGCAGCGTGTACACCACAATGCCGAGACCAAGGAATCCAAGGAGCTTGTACGTCACGAAGCCGACGACCGGGATCGTGTACAACAGAAGGACAATCGCGCCGCCGACGAGGACGCCCAGCGCCGGGTTTCTCACTCCGAACAGCCGCGTGATCCGCGTGCCGATCCAGGCCAGCATCACGGCGCGGCCGAAGAGATTCGCGAGCATGAGCCCGATCGCGAGGAACGGCACCGCAGCGATGCCGATGATCGTGATGCAGAGCAGCACGACGACAATCGGGGTGACGATCATCGTGAGCACCGCCGCCAGCAGCGAGCCGCCCGGGCGGCTCTCCGCGGTCACGATGCACTTCTCGATGGCACCGCCGAAAAGAAGGGCGATCACGGCGTAGAACGCGAGGAAGCCCAGCGCAATTCCCCAAGCCCAGCCCAGCGCCGGTCCAAACGCCAGCGGCCGGAACCGCTGCACGCATTGCGAGAGGTAGGCCTGGAGCCAGCCCGGCGCGCCAAACTCGACCGGCAGGGCAATCGTCGGGGTGTCGCCATGCACGATCGACTTCGGATCGCGTTTCAGGACGCCACCGATGGGCACGACATCGCCGTACACCTCGGCGTTCGGACCAAGTTCGATGTTTCCAAGCACGGCAACGACCTCGTGAACCTTGGCATCGACATAGACGTTGCCGATAACGGCGACGACGGAATCGCTGACCGGGCCTTCGGCACGCGCGTTGCCGAAGACAGCCACGACGGAATCACCGACCGGTCCGCGCGCGGAGGCATTGCCGAAGACAGCCACGACGGTGTTGACGCTCTCGTCCTTGCCGGTGGACGCGTTGGTGAACAGCCCGAACCGATCCTGCCCGGCGCCACTCCGGCGGAAGACCGGTTCCTCGGAGGCGGCCGACGACTTGACGGCGGTGTCCGCCTTTTCGACCGGAGGCTCGACGGCTGCGGACTCGGGTGCGGGCGCCTGCTTCGCCATTTCAGGGCCGGCTGCCGGAGCGGCCTGGACCGGCACGCTCGCATCCGCCCGCGACGCGGGCGCTGTTTCGGCTGACGAAGGGACAGGCGGCTGTGGCTCAGCCGCGGGCGCGACGGCCGTGCTGCTGGTCGCGGCTGCGCTCGGCGCCGCGTCCTCGGCGCGCACGACGAGGGTGAGGCCGAGCAGGGCAATCGTTGCACCCAGCAACCAGGGGCGGGGATTCGTTTTCATCGGTTCAGGAGCTGGCGTAAAGGGTTCTGTAGGCGGCGGCACCGAGCCCGACGAGGGTCAGGTAGAGCGCGACGACCAAGGCGGCACCGCCGTAAAGCCAAAGGGCCGGGAGGCTCGACACCAGGGTTCCGGCCACATCCAGGGCGGTGGCGAACAGCCGGCCGCAGACGCGGAGCGACTCGAGCTCCGGCTGGAACCCGGCGTTGTTCTGACCGGCGAAGCCGTCACGGATCCAACCGGACGCCACGAACAGCGCGCGAACGATCGCGACGCAGACGGCGCCGAAGCCGATGCGGGCGGATACCGGCCAATTCCGGTAGGACCTGCGCCACCACGGCAGCGAAGCGCGACGAAGTATCTCGGCATTTACGCGCTCCTCGAGGGACGCCGGGGCCTTGCGCGGCGGCAGATCGCGCACCGCGTCTCGGACCAGACCTTCGAGTTTCTGTTGTTCCAAAGGAGTCATGGCGTGGTCAGGAAGTGAGCTTTTCGTTGTGCATGGCACCCCGCCTCAGCGTCTTCGCGAGTGCCGCGCGGGCGCGGAGGATGTCGGTTTTGACCTTGGCGAGCGAGATCCGCAGAGCCTTGGCGATCTCCTCGTAGGGCATGTCTTCGAAATGGTAGAGAACCAGCGGCACGCGCTGATGCTCCGGAAGCCGCGCGAGCGCCTCGTCGATCATGGCGCGCCGGTCGGCGGCGTCGAGTTCGGCAAAGAATGCATCCGGTGCAGCAAACTCCATCGGGGAGTCATCCGGATCGGAGCCCTCGTCCCCCGCCCTGCGGAATTCCGAGAAGAACCGCCACCGGCTTCGGTAGCGCGAGAGGTGATTGAGGGAGAGATTGGTGGCGACGGTCTTCAGCCATCCCCCCGCGGTGGGACTGGTGCTGAGGTCCTCGAAATTTTCATACGCCTTCACGAACACTTCCTGGGAAATGTCCTCGGCCTGCGCATCGTTGCCGGTGATACGCGCGGCGGTCGAGTAAACCATGTCCTGGTAGCTCCGCATAAAGGACGTGAAGTCGTCGTGCGGCCGGCTCACGGCCGCCGCGACCTCGAGGTTGGGGCTGGCCGGAAGGGGCTCGGCGGGCGCGGCGGTTGTGATTTGCACGGGCGGTTCATCGTTCGCCTGAACAACACGCACGTGCAGCGGAAAGTTGCTGGATTCGACCGTCGGCGCACCGTGGCCTCCGGTCGTTTTTTCGGGAGCCGGCTTGAGCGGCGGCGCGTCCGGGCCGAGCAGCTTCACGACCTCGACGAATGCACTACGCGCCCGTTCGCCCGCCGCCTCCAGGCGGTCTGCCGTCATGCCGAGCGCCTCCAATTTCCACTCCGCGGCACTCCAATGCGTCATCTCCCCGAGCAATCCGCAGCCGTCGTTCGCCACCAGGCCGCTGGCCAGGTTCAGGACGCAGGCAAGCCGGTGCTCCAAGTCCCCGGAACGGAGAAGATAGTGGGACTGGACCGCTTCCACGATTTCGGTCGGAAAGCTCCATTCCCGCAGCACCATCGCGGCGACGTCGCAACTCGGCAGTCCGAACGAGCGGCCTTCCCAAGCCAGATAGTCCGCATCATGCGCCGGATGGTAGGGCGCAATGTTGCCGTACTGCTCGGCGAGTCGGTCGAGCACCAGCAGCCCGATCGGCCGCAACAAGCCCGCCGTGTAGGCGCTGCGTGGATCAAGTCCGCACTCCGTAGCGAGATCCTCACACGCGAGTGCGGTCCGCAGCATGTGTTCGCGAAGCTCGCCGGGATCGATTCCGTACGCGGCGAGCGGACGGTCGACCAATTGCTCGCTCGAGACGCGCCCGACCACGCGAAAAACCTCCTGGAAGCCGATGCGGCCCACCGCCTCTTCCACGGAACCCGTTGGCTGCTCGCCCCCGAAGAAAGTGCTGTTGCTGACGCGGATGACGTGCGCCGCGAGGGTCGCGTCGCGCTTCACCAGCGCGGCAATCTCGTCGAGAGCCGCATTTGGGTCGCGCAGCAGTCGGCCGAGTTCAGCGAATACGCGCGGCGCAGGAGGGAGTGTCCTCGCAATCTCGACGATTCGCTCGCGCAAAGTGGCCATCGCGGTCAGGGGGCATGATGCGCAACCGCGCGCAAACGCAAGGAGATGCGTGGATGCGATCGTTCCGCCGGCGGCGCCGGCCTACACCACGCTGGCGCAGAGCAGCACGTAGTGCGCACGGGCACGGGTGGCGCAGTCCTCGAGGTCGGCGTCGCTGACGCCGGCAAGGGTCAGCTTGGCGGGAGTACAGATCCAATTTCCACTCTCGCCGGGAAGATCGAGCCCGAACCGTGCCGCAACGCCGCAAGCCAGGTTCAG
>JAJYAR010000145.1 GCA_021779435.1 bacterium | reverse complement strand
GATCCCGGCCTTCGATGCGATGTCCAGGCGCTCCAACACGAAATTCTCGATCGGCGCGTCGTCCAGTCCTTCGACCCGAAGGGCGACCGGGGCGCCCGTGCCGGTGACATTGCGGATGGTGATGTTGCGGAAGCGCGGCGGAGCCTCGTTCTTCAACTGATTCCGATCGGCGCTGTAATCCATGTTCAGGATCGCCACCTCGTACTTGAGATTCTTCACGCGGAGGTTTTCGGCGTGGACGTTCTCCACCACGCCGCCGCGCCCGCGGCGCGACTTGATGCGAATCGCGCGATCGGTCCCCTCGAAGTCACAGTCGTGCACATACACGTTGCGGACATCGCCGGACATCTCGCTGCCGATGACCAACCCGCCGTGGCCGCGCTTGCTGGAACACCAGCGCATCACGACATTTTCCGTCGGCCGCCCCACCCTCCAGCCGTCCTCGTTGTAGCCGGATTTCAGCACGACACAGTCGTCGCCGGTGTCGAAGACGCAGTGCTCGATCAGGACGTCGCGACAGGAATCCGGGTCGATGCCGTCGTTGTTCGGACCGTCGGTTTCCACATGGACGCGCCGGATGATGACGTTGCGGCAATAGACGGGATGGATCGTCCAGTTGGGTCCGCTCCCGATGGTGAAGCCCTCCAGCAGCACGTTCTCGCAGTTCCAGAGCACGACGAAATTCGGACGAATCGCGGCCTCGGGCGTGCCGAAGATCCGCTTCTCGACCGGCACCTTCTTCAGCTCGAGCTCGAAGATCTCGCGCGTTTCCTTCGTCTTCCACGGCCACCAGGCCTTGGCGTTGCCGTTGAGCCGGCCGGGACCGGTGATCGCCACGTTGCGGCAATCCCGCGCATAAACCAGCGGCGAGTAGTTGTAGAGCTCGATGCCGCCGACGCGCACGAGAACGACGGGAAGGTAGTCGGCGAATTCGTCGCTGAACACCACCTCCGCGCCTTCCGCGAGATGAAGATCGATGTTGCTGCGCAGGTGAATGGGGCCGGTCAGCCAGCGTCCCGCCGGCACGAGAACGCGTCCGCCACCCGCATCGGCGCAGGCCGCGATCGCACGCGCGAATGCCTCCGTGTTCTTCCGTGTCCCGCCCTCCACCGCGCCGTGCGTTCGGATATCGACCTCCCGGTTGGGGAATGCAGGCCGGGCGAACTGCGGCATCGGGAATGGCGCCCGCACCGGAGCGATTTCGTCCGGCTCGCCGGCATGGAGCGGCGTCAGACAGGCGATCGCGGTGCACACGCCGAAGGTCAGGAACGAGCGATGAAGCAGTTTCATGGGGTTGAACGGGGAGGCCTCGCAACGGCTATCGCCGCGACGGGAAGGCCCGGCAACGGCCACCCTGCGCGCATCGTTGCGCAGCGTCGCGCAGCGCAGCGATTTTCGTCATCGCATCACAGGGCTCCTGCGCGTTCAACGATGCGCGCAATGCAGCCGTTGCTGGGCGTTCTGTCCAAGTACGTCATCCGGAGCCCCTTCAGGTCTCAACCCCCCCATGCTTCCTTCCACCTCGACCCCGCCCCCCGCCACGAAGCAACAGGACAAGCCCGGCGGCTTCCGCTGGGTGGTTTGCACCCTGCTCTTCTTCGCGATCACGATCAACTACCTCGATCGGCAGCTGCTGAGCATCCTGAAGAAGCCCCTCAGTGACGAGTTGGGGTGGACCGACGCCGACTACGGCTGGATCACCGCCGCGTTTTCGTTCGCCTACGCCTTCGGCTACCTCGTCGCCGGCCGAACGATGGACTGGATCGGCGTGAAGCGCGGGCTGCCTCTCGCGGTCTTCCTCTGGAGCACGGCGGCCGTGGCCCACGGGTTGTGCGCCTGGATCGAACCCGCGGCCCAGATCACGGTGAAGTACCCGTGGTTCTCGTGGGCGAATTCGGCGTTCGCGGTGATGACGCTGACGCTTCCGATGACGGCGGCGGGGTTCATCCTCGCACGCGTCGCGCTGGGGCTCACGCAGGGCGGCGCCTTCCCCGGCGCGGTGAAAACGGTCGCGGAGTGGTTTCCGCCGAAGGAGCGCGCGCTGGCGACGGGCTGGTTCAACGCAGGCAGTAACGTCGGCGCGGTCCTCTGCCTGGTGCTCGTGCCGGTGATCTTCGCCCACCTGGGCTGGCAAAAGACCTTCTACGTCACCGGAGCCACCGGCTTCGTCTGGTTGCTTGCGTGGTGGTTCCTCTACGAAAAGCCCGAGAAGCACCCGCGAGTCTCGCCCGGGGAGCTGGCGCACATCCAAAGCGGCGAACCGGTCGTCGAGCAGAAGACGTCCGAGCCAAAGGTGTCGGTTCCCTGGCTCTCGCTCCTCCGCTACCGGGCGGTGTGGGCCTACATCGCGGCCAGCATCCTGGCAGGCCCGGCGTGGGGCGTGTACCAGTCGTTCATGCCGGATTTCCTGCACAAGCGCTTCCACCTGAGCCTGCAGGAGACCGGGACCTGGAGCGCGCTCTTCTTCGCCGTTGCGATGATCGGAGGCGTCCTCGGCGGGTGGTTCGCGGGCGTGCTCATGGCGCGCGGCTGGACGATCAACGCGGCGCGAAAGACCGCGCTCCTGGCCTGCGCCTTGTCCGTCGTGCCGGTCTTCCTTGCGCCTTTCGCGGGCACCGTGTGGCTGACGGTCATCATCGTCGGCATCGCCGGCTCCGCACACCAGGGCTGGTCGGCCAACCTCTACAGCGTCGTCGGCGACACGATGCCGAAGCAGGCCGTGAGCTCGGTCGTCGGGCTCGGCGGCTTCGTCTCTTATCTTGCCGGCGGCTTTGTCAACGGCATCACCGGCGAAATTCTTCAACGCACCGGCAGCTACGTGCCCGTGTTCGCCTACATCTCCGGCATGTACCTGCTGTCCCTGCTCCTGGTGCACGTTCTCGTGCCACGCATCGGCCGCACCTGATTCCTCATGTTCGTTTCGGACCCGACCCACGCCTCCGCCGCTCCCGGCGAGGTGCACGCAATCTCCTCCGGCTTGCCAGCCGTGCCATGGATGCCCGACGTGGGCGACGGCACCTACCGCAATCCGGTCCTCCATGCGGACTACTCGGACCCGGATGCGATCCGCGTGGGCGCCGACTTCTGGCTGACGGCCTCGAGCTTCAGCCACGTGCCGGGGCTTCCGATCCTGCACTCGACGGACCTCGTGAACTGGAGCCTCGTGAACCACGCGCTGCCGCGGCTGGTTCCCACCGAGCACTTCTCGATGCCCCGGCACGGCGAAGGCGTGTGGGCACCGTCGATCCGCCACCATGCCGGACGCTTCTGGATTTTCTACCCCGATCCCGATTTCGGGCTGTACGTCGTCACCGCCGCCGACCCGCGGGGACGCTGGTCCGATCCGGTGATGCTCAAGCCCGGCAAGGGGCTGATCGATCCGTGTCCGCTCTGGGACGACGATGGCCGGGCGTACCTCGTGCATGGGTGGGCGAAAAGCCGCGCCGGCATCAAGAACCGGCTGACGCTGCACCGCATGGACCCGGACGGCACGCGGCTCCTCGACGAGGGCGTGGTCGTGATCGACGGCGACAGGATGAACGGCTGGCACACGATCGAGGGCCCCAAGCTGTATAAGCGAAACGGCTACTACTACATCTTCGCGCCCGCGGGTGGCGTCGGCGAGGGCTACCAGGCGGTGTTCCGGTCGCGCCGCATCGAAGGTCCCTACGAGGATCGCATCGTGCTCGCACAAGGCGGCACCCCCGTGAACGGTCCGCACCAGGGAGCGTGGGTCGACACGGCCGACGGCGAGCACTGGTTTCTTCATTTCCAGGAGGTTCCCGCCTACGGACGCGTCGTTCACCTGCAACCCGTGCGCTGGAATGACGACTGGCCCGCGATGGGGCGCGCCGTGCCCGGCCAGGTGGCGGGCGAGCCCGTGCTCCGCCATCGGAAACCGCGCACCCCCACCGCCGCGAAGCAGGCCGCGCCGGCGACGTCCGACGAGTTCGCCTCGACGGAACTCGGACTGCAATGGCAGTGGCAGGCGAACCCGCGTGCAGACTGGTTCTCGCTCACAAGCCGTCCCGGACACCTGCGACTGAACGCGGTCCCCGCCCGTGGCGACACACTCTGGTCCGCGCCGCATCTCCTGATGCAGAAGTTCGCCGCCGCGGAGTTCGACGTCACGACCATCCTCGATCCCGCCGGCCTCGCACCAGGCGGTGTTTCCGGGCTCGTGGTATTCGGACACTCCTACGCGTGGCTCGGTGTGCGTGCCGCGAAGACGGGGCTTCGCCTCGTGCTCGCGTGCTGCGACGACGCCCAGCGCGACGGCATCGAGCGCGAGGTGGCCTCCGCGCCACTCGGGGCCGGGCCGATCGTCCTCCGGATGTCGGTCCGCAGGGATGCGCTCTGCCAGTTCCATTACGGCACGACGGACCTCCAGCCCCTTGGCGCACCGTTCACCGCGCGTTCCAGCACGTGGGTCGGCGCGAAGTTCGGGCTCTTCGCGGGGCAGCCCGCCGGCTCCGCGGCGGTTTCGTACGCAGACTTCGATTACGTGCGCGTCAGCTCGCCGGCCTGACTCCCCGCTAGCCCGGCGTTCGCCTGATTCGCGTCCCTCCCGCCCGCATGGACTGGAGCCTGGCGCCGATTTGTTGTGTGGACCTGTTGGCGAACGGCCACTTACGCTTCCATCGCGGCGCCTATCGGCGTCCTGAATGATCGCACGCCTGCTGAGACTCTTTCACGTGATGCCGGACGAGGGCGCAAAGCTGCTGCCCTTCGCCTTGTTCGGGGCCCTGCTTCAGGGCGGCGTGGCGATCGGAATGACCTCGGCCGACTCGCTGTTTCTGACGCATCTCGGCGCCGAGAAGCTGCCGGTCTTCTTTGTCTGCATGCCGGTGGTCATGGCGATCTACGCCCCACTCTGTTCCGTCCTGCTGGCGCGTTACGGCATAGACCGGATCTTTCGCGGCGCCCTCGTCGTGCTGATCGCCGGCGGATTGTTCTTCGGGTTCAGCGGCACCCTGCTTGGCGAAACACGGCCGGCACTGCTGTTCGCGATGAAGTTCTACGTCGGGATCTGGTTCATCGCCCTGTACACCCTCTTTTGGAATTTCGTCGACGATTACTTCAGCATCCTCGACGGCAAGCGGCTCTACGGAATCATCGCCGCGGGCGTCGGCCTGGGAACCATGGCCGGCGCGGGGCTCGTCACGGCGTTGTCCCCGTTCATCGCGCCGGGCAGGCTGTTCTTCGTGTGGGCGCTGCTGGCGGCCGCCACGCTTCCGGTCTTCTCGTGGCTGCGGCGCCGCTTCCCGAGACTGGAGAGCGATGGCGACGACGAGGCCGCAAACGAGTCGCCCCGCGCGCTCATGAAGAACGCGTTCGGCACGCTGAAGGCGTCGCGGTTCGCCATCGGACTCGCGGCCCTCTGTTTCTGTGCGGCGAACGGCACCGCGCTGCTGGAGTATCTCTCGATGGGCGTCTTCTCGCAGGACAAGGATCCCGCCCAACTCGCCCAGCTCCTGGGCAAACTGTACGTCGTGGGGAGCATTCTCACGCTGTTCGTCAACCTCTTCGGCTACAACCGGCTCGTCGCGCGGCTCGGCATCGGCACCACAGCCCTCCTCGTGCCGCTCGTCTTCCTGACCGCGTTCGCCGCCAGCTTCCTCCACCACGGTTTCATCGCGGCCCTGATCGCCTTCTACGCGTACCAGACGCTCCTCCCCGGAGTGGAGTACAACAACAACAACGTCCTCTTCAACGCCCTCCCCTCGACGGCGAAGAAACCGCTGCGGACCTTCATCGAGGGGCTCGCCGAGCCGTGTGCAACGGCGCTCGCGGGCGGCGCCCTCCTGGCCGTCTCCGCCTCCCTCGGCACCTCGGTCGTCGCTCTCGTCGGCGTGGGCATCGCGGTCACCGCCCTCATCGTCGCCTTCATGCTGCGCGCCGCCTACGCCGGCGCGCTTGCCAACAATCTCCGCCACGAGTGGCTGGATTTCAGCCCCGCGCCCGAGTACTGGCAGAAACAGCTCACCGCGGCGGATCGCATCCTCCTGCGCGAAAAGGCGCTCTGCAGCCCGGATCGCGCCGAGCGCATTGCCGCCACCGATCTGCTCGGCTTCACCTCCGATGCCGAGGCCAGCAATGCCGTGACGCAGCTGGTGGCAACCGCGCGCCCGGTCGAGGCCGAGCTGCTCCGCCCCGCCATCGGACGGATCCTGCGCAGCGATGACACCGCCACCCTTGCCGAGCTTCTGCTCTGGCTCGAAAGCGAGCACAGCCCCGAGGATCCGGAGCTGCTCGACGAGTTCACGGCCAACGGCGCCGTCTCGGTGCGACAGCTGCCGACGTGGACACGGTCGCGGCACCCTGCGCGGATCGCGATGTCGGCGATCGCCCGCTGGCACGGACCGAGACTCGACGAGGCGGGACGCGCCCTCGCGGACGTTCACGCGCTGCTGCAGGGCGGCTCCGCCGAACGGCGGTGGGGCGTTCGCGCGCTCGGCGGGTTTCGTCATCCCCAATACTCCCCGGAATTGCTCGCGCTGCTGGACCAGCCTGACGGCGAACTTCACGGGTTCTTCCCTAGCTTTCGTTTTGGACGATCATGATGGGAAGAATTTCTTCAACGTGTTCATCGATGATGATTTCTCCCATCCGGTTATCCTAGGCTGTGAGCGCGGCGAGAAAACCTATGCCGTGACGGACAAGCTGGCGCCCGGTTCGCACAGATTTTTGCTTACCAAGCGCACTGAGGGCGGCGAGGGATCGACCTTGATCAAAGGAGTCGTGCTGGCCGACGCAGAGAAACTGCTGGCACCGCCGGCTCGACCGAAGTGGCGATCAGCAATTACGGCTACGACGCGGCCGGAAAGCTGACCAGCCTGCGCCATCAGGCCCCGAACGGCCAGTCGATTGACAGCTATACCTGGGCGTTCGACGCGGC
>JAJYAR010000144.1:4762-6947 GCA_021779435.1 bacterium | reverse complement strand
AGCTGCTCGTCCAGCGGCTCCTCGAACTCGCAACGGCGGAAGGCGGCAACGTCCAGCTCCGGCGCACACCCGTGAAGGTCGACGAATTCGTCGCCACCTGTGCCGGCGAGCTCGCGATCCTTGCCGAGACAAAGAACCAGCAGCTCCGCCTCGAAACGGAGCCCGTCGTTGCGGTGACCGACCCCTTGCTCCTTCGCCAGGCCCTCCAGAACCTTATCGACAACGCCATCAAGTACAGTCCCGACGGCGCCAGCATTCGTGTGACGGCCCGCTGCGGCGACCGCGGAATCGAGATTTCCGTGGTCGACGACGGCCCGGGGATCAATCCCGAGCATCGCGCAAATCTCTCGCAGCGTTTTTATCGGCCGGACGCCGGCCGCGATCGCGGCAAGGGCGGTTTCGGCCTGGGACTCTCACTCGCCAAAGCGTACATGACGCTCCTCGGAGGCACCCTGGATTTCGAACCCGCACAGCCGCACGGAAGCGTGTTCGTCCTCCGCCTGCCGTAGGAATTCCCAATCGATCCGCGAGCCGGCACGCTCGCGGAAACGCGCTCCATGCGTCGCAGGTGTCCGCCTTTTCGGTGCGCAGATGCAGTTCCTGGCAGGCACGGAGGTACGCCGCAGCCGACCAGGCCTGATAGGACTTTCCCATCGGTCGGCCGGTGACGCCATGCACCCACTCGTTGAACTCCCACTCGCGGGTCCGTCCAAGCCGGTTCACTTCCGCCAGTTTCACGAGTTCGTGGCATGCCAGGTCATGCAGGCCGAGCCGATGGATGAATCTCACCCACAGGCCGCCGATGAACGGCCAATGCCCCCCGTTGTGATAGTGATGCGGCAGGTTCAACAGATTGACGGTGTAGTAGGGCCTCCAGTCCGGATCGCCGGACTGCACCGCAGGATAGAGGTTCGCCACCGGGAAGGGATGATTCACCCCCACGCCCCACATGAAGCGAAACGCCGTCCGTGCGCGCTCCACGTCGATCACGTTCGTCAGGTAGGCGAGCACGTTGCCGTACACGTCACAGCGCCAGTTGAACGCGAAGGGCGTGATCTCCGCGATCAGGTACTGCGCATCGCCAAGGGATGACTGACGGTTCGCGAACGCCGCCGTGGCCGCCTTCGGCTCGACGGAGGTCGAGGGCCAGAACACCGCCTTGATCCTGCCGGCGATCTGCTGCGACCACCGCAGGAAATCCGCCGCGCGCTCGAACTCCTGCTGATACTCCAGGATCCGGCCGTAACAAACGTTCGCCCGATACCACAGCACCTCGTCGTACAGCACCTGGTAGCTGCGACCGAACAGGTCCGTCCAGTCGCCCGCCTCCGGCACCTCGATCAGTCCGTCGTTGTTGCTGTCGTGCGCGGTGAGCCACTGCATGCAGCGCTGCAACACCTCGGCGTATTCGGTCAGCAGCGACAGGTCGCCGGTCGTCGTCACGTATTCGTACACCGCGATGATCACCCACAGGCCGCTGTCGATGGAGCAGATGCCGCCCACACCGGTGTACTCCGCCGTTCCGTCGTCGATCCGCACGTTCGCCGGCACCTGCCCGTTCGGGGCGACGGCATCGAGCAGCGTGCGCAGCGTCAGCCGCTGCGCCTCGCGGATGTCCGGATCGTCCATCTCGATCGTCTCGACGACCACGAAACAGCCGTCGCGCGCCCAGACACTGCGATAGTTCGCGTCCGTGCCGGTCACCGTGTTGTCGGTGAGCGAGCAGGCCGAGAAGCCCATCGGCGTGATGTTCTTTCGCAGCGCGATCGCCGCCTGCTCGTAGCCTTTCGCGATGAGCGACCGCTCTTCGTCGCGCAGGGATCGAAACGCATCCGCCGGGAAAGCCATCCCGCGCCAGGACGCCCTCGTGCGCTGCGCCAGCGGAAGACTGCGCGGAAGCGGTATCTGGGGGATCACCCCGAAGTGCTTCAATCCCTCGAGCACGCCGTCCGCCATGACGCTTCGCGACACAAACGCCGGCAGCTTCACCACGGCCTCGAAGAGTTCCGGCTGCGCGTTCTGAACGACGATCCCGTTCACGCCGGGAAGGAGAAACATCGCGCTGTCGTTGCCGGTATCCCCGGCCACGAGCACCTGCTCCAGCGGGAGGGACATTCGCGCGCAGAGCCACGCCAGGGCATTCCCCTTGTTTGCCCGGCTCGGCAGCACATCGAGGTCCCGCAGG
>JAJYAR010000144.1:0-4752 GCA_021779435.1 bacterium | reverse complement strand
CTGGAGTAAACCACCGTCACCCGCAGCCCCGCCTCGGCGAACCGCCGGCGCAGGTCCTCGATTTCCTGCCGGTCCGCCCTGTGCAGGTACCAGCTCGACTTGTACGGGTGCAGGAACTCCGGTGGCTGCCGCTCCACGCCGGGCATCGCCTGCATGATCGCCTCCACCTTCGCCAAATCCCATCCTTCGCCGAACTGCGCGTGGAAGTCCGGCTCGTCGGATCCGGAGCTGACATTGAACAGCTCCGTGCCCACCCCACCGATGATGTAGTCCGGCTCCGGCAGCTTCCGCGAGGCCACCAGCGCCCGCGTGTCCTTCACGCTCCGGCCCGAGTTGAACACGAGCAGCGGCCGCGAGCCGGCGGGCAGCGTTTCCCAAGCCTCCTTGAAGCGATGCGTCGACTCCGGGTTCCCCAGCAGCGTGCCGTCGAGATCGGAGGAAAAGAGTCGAATGGTTGGCGGCTTCGGGGGCATGGAAAGTCGGTTCGGCGCCACGCCGGTCTCGCGGCCGGCGCTGCACGTGAACCGACTCTGCTCAACCGCATCCGAATTGCCAGCCAGTCGGTGGGTGGCCATCAGTCGCCGTCGTTCCAGGGCTCATCCCACTCATTGTCGTCAAGCCGGACCGCCGCCGCCATCCGGTGTTCGACGGCTGCCACGAGCTGGTGCGCGATGCCTGTCCAGGTGAACAGGCTCCTCGCCTTGTGCGCTCCCATCCTCGCCAGCCGCTGACGAAGCCTCGGATGCCGGAAGACTTTTGTCATCGTGATGCCCAGGTCCTCGCGATCGAAGGGATCCGCGAAGAGCGCGTGACGGCCAAACGACAGGGCCCGGTACAATCCGCCATGCACCGTCACCACCGTCGGAGTTCCCGATGCCATCGCTTCGATCGCCGTCATCCCGAAGGGCTCATACCGGCTGCAGAGGACAAACAGGTCGGCGGCCCGGTAGTAATCGGCAAGGTCCGCGTCCGCGATGAACGAACCGAACCGTATCCGGTCCGCAAACCCCGTGCGTGCGGCCCGCTGCTTGAGCTCGTTCAGCAGCGTCTGCTCGTTCGCGTTGATGTCCTGTCCGCCGATCGCGAGGTGCAGGACCGCATCCGGCACACGGGCCGCGAGAATGCTGAAGCTGTCGATCAGCAGGTCGTAGCCTTTGTTGCGCGCCAGCCTGCCGAGCGCCAGCACGACACTTCCCCTGAACCCGAGCCGGCGCCGGATCGCCTCACGCGACGCATCGCTCATCGGGAAGAACCGGTTGTCGTCGTAGCCCGGCGGCACCATTCGGACTTTCGCCGCGGGAACTTCGTACTCGCTGACGATGAGGTCCAGCTGGGGCGGCGTTGTTGCGACAACGATGTCGCAGTCAGCGTACAGCTTTCTCTCCTCCACGATCCGACGCCTGAAGTTGTATCGCTTCTCGAACTCCAGCGCACAACCGGGGAAGTCCGCCTCCATCTGCCGCTGCTTCCAGAGGCCGAGCGAGTGCGGGGTGTGAATGTGCGGCGCGGCAAAGACCGTCGCCAGATGCTGCGCCGCCAGCCCCGCATCCCAATAGTGGCTGCTGATGAACCGGTATGACAGCCCGTTGCTTTCGATGAACCTCAGCGCGTTCTCGTTCCATTCGGCGAGGTATTCGCAGAGGTACTCCTTCGGAAGAAACTCCCTTCCTCCGCACGGCATCCGGATGATCCGCACCCGCTCGCACACCAGCTCAATCTCCGGCTGTCCGTCGAACCGCCGCGTCCAGATGTCGACCTCATAGCCGAGCAGCGCCAGTTTCCTGGAAAGTTCGAGCACATACACGACCTGACCGCCGGTATCCGCCGCACCCAACGGGGGAACCGCCGCCACGTAGCCGTGCGTGGATACCATCGCGATGCGTGGCAGCGGACTCGATGCGTGAAGGACGCCATTGTGATTCGACACGGCACTCACGCCGCGCTTCCGCACGCGCACAATCGGACCGGAAATCTTGGAAGAAACGGACGTTTGCTGAAGCATCGCCACACCGTACGGGGGGTGGGAGTTCCCGCCATGAATCCCGACTGACATTTTCGTCAGCTGGCGTGGCCCCCGTTCCTCCCAAGGCAGCGAGCGTGCTCGCGCGATTCACAAATCTTCCGCGCCCGGTCCGTCAGCGCGCAGGCGCCGGCGCGATCCTTCGGCACGCCGAAACGACCGTGCCCGCCGTGGCCTCCCACGAGAACCTTGCCGCCTGCTGTCTTCCGAGTTCGACGCGCGACGAGAAGAAGGCCGGATCAGCCAGGAGCCGCCGCATGTGCACCGCCAGTGCCGTTCCGTCCCCCGGTTGAATATACAGCGCCGCCTCGCCACCCACTTCCGGCAGGCTGCTCACCGCGGTGGTGATGACCGGACAGCCGCAGCACATCGCCTCCAGCACCGGCAGGCCGAACCCTTCGTAGTTCGACGGGTAGAGAAGCGCCACCGCCCCGGCGTACGCGTCGGCCAGGGCCGCGTCATCGGGCTGCACCCAGTCGATGCGGTCCCGGACCCGATCGCCGCCGGCGAAATCCAGCTCGCCTTCCGAACCGGGCGGCTCGCCGCCGCACATCCGTAATCGGATCGAGGGATCCTCCGCCGCGATCGCGGCAAATGCCTGCAGCGCAACCCGGCCGTTCTTGTGCCCGTGCCGACCGCCAACCATCAGGAAGTAGTTCCGGCGCAGTGCACCGGCATTCGGGGTCTTCGGAAAAGGAAGGGACGATCCCAGGTGCACCACCGTCGTCCTTCCGACGGCCGCAGGCACCCGTTGCTCGAGATCACGTCGCGTGTTCTCGGAAACACAGAAGATGCGATCCGCCACCTTGCAGGCAGCCGCCTTCTCGCGCACCTGCCGCTGCGTGCTCCGGCTCCGGGTCCCCTGGATCTCCAGCTGCATGTCGTGCACCGTCACCACCAGCCCGGCCGCGCGCCGCGCGATCCAGGGATCGTATGCGTACAAGCCAGGATGATAAATCGTCGCCGGATCCCGCTTCAGCGCGTCTGCAAAGCACCGACGGCGCCACACCGTCGAAAGCGCCCAGGCCAGGCCGTTAAGCCGAAGCTTCATGTCCCTCGGCCGGAACACCACCGCCACGTTCGAACCCGGCCGGACCGTCCGGATGACCTGGCTCTGACACCACCCGCCGAAAAGGACGACCCGGGCGTCCGGCTGCCGACCCGCCGCCTGCGCAAGCTCGCAAAGATAGCGCGACACGCCTCCCCGGCGATGCCGGTGGAAGATCTCGTCGTCGATGAAGAGCTGCACGCAGCGGTTTTGACACGTGCGATCGGGGGCACCAGCGTTTTCTGGTGTCTCCAGCACCCAATATCCTCGTTGTCCGACGTCGTTACCTCGGGGATATCGTGCTGCTGGGCTCGTTCATCCGTAATCTGAGACTCCGCTGGCCTGACGCCCGCATCGCGGTCCTTTGCGAGCGTGGGTACGCCCCGGTCCTGGAGATAAATCCGGACGTCAACGACGCCCTCCCGTTCCCGCGCTCGATCGGCGAGTGGCTGGGCACGCTCCGACGCCTCCGGCGGCAACGATTCACTCACGTGTTCGACTTGGACAACCGAGACAAGACGGCAGTCCTCACACGGGTGACAGGGGCTCCGGTGCGGGTTTCGCAGCACCATTGCGTTCCGGTGACGTTCCGGCGGCTTTACACGGCCTCCGAAGCGGTTCCTTCCGAGTTTCTCGATGGACGGCACATCACCGACCTCTACCTGAACCTCCTGACGATCGCCGGCGTGCCGGTCGCAACCAGGGAATGCCGGCTCGTGCCGCGGGAGGAGGACATCGCATCTGCCAAGTCGCTCTGGATGGAGGCGGGGTTCAGCGGCTCCGCGTCGAAGGTGCTGGTACATCCAGGCAGCCGCAGCGCCTGGCGGGTGTGGCCACCCCTTCAGTTCGCGGCCGTGATCAACAGGCTCCAGGCGGAACTGCACGCGGCGGTCGGCATCGTCGCGGGACCGGGAGAACAACCGACAGTCGACGAGATCGTCCGCCATCTTTCCACGCCCGCGATGCGGGTGTCCCCCAACCTGCCCCCGCCGAAGCTCGCAGCCCTGTTCGCCAGTGCCGATGTGCTCCTTTGTCACGACAGCGGGCCCATGCACCTCGCCGCCGCCGTAGGCACACGGGTTGTCGCCCTTTTCGGTTCGCAGACGCTCTCTCACTGGCGCCCGCTCGGCGAGAGGCACATCACGCTCCAGCCGCCGCTTCCCTGCGTCTCCTGCGTATCGCCAGGCAAGTGCAATCCGGCCGACCCGTATTTCAATCACTGCGTTCGCAACATCACGGCGGAGCGTGTCTTCGAAGCGGTGAAGCAGTCGCTGGCACCAGCCCGCGCCTGAGCCCCAGGGGGTCGTCGAAAGCGTGGCGACTCCTTTCGAATTGACCCAGTCGAACGCGGGGATTCTCTCCCGGGTTCTCGTTTCTTGGACCCCGTTTCAAACACCCCAAATTTTCGCTTGCGCGAAACTCAGCGTTCCGGGAATCTGCCACCTTGCGTTAGTGGAATCCCGTCGGTTGCGGGGTCCCGCCATGACTGGTCCGGCACTCCGCCGGATTGGAACGGTGACGCCGGCTGCACTCGACCACCAATCGGGCGTAGCGGGAATCACGGTGCCCGCCAGGGTGCCCTACAGTCGTGATCCAAACCACAAAACCAATGTCCACCACAGTCGTAAAGCCCGAGATCATCGCAGAATACAAAACCCACGAGAAGGATACCGGTTCCTCCGAG
>JAJYAR010000143.1 GCA_021779435.1 bacterium | reverse complement strand
ACGCTTCGATCTCGGCGGCAAGGTCGCGCCACAGCGCGGCTCGAATCGCCGGATCGAAGCGGAGACGGTCTTCGGACATGAGACGATTGTGACGCGCCGGGAGAGTTCACCGTGAACCGCGGTCGAGCATGCCCGGCGCGATGGCGGCGCGGGCGTTGCGCGAACGGACCGGATAGGAGAAGGCAACAGGCTCGTCGCCGGTCTCAACCCAATGCAGGACCGTCCCGGACGCCGCGGCATCGCGGATCTCGATCGGCACAGAAGCGGTGAACCCCGGGTCGACGTCGAGCTGCTGCAAAGAGCCGGCCAGCCGCCCGTTTCGCACCGAGTACGAGAGCTTGAGCGAGGGGATGCCGGTGCCGTAGACCCAATTGTCGAAAAAACCGGCCAGCGTTGCGCCACGGGGAAGAAACCCGCGAGCCGCCGCCTCAAACTGTTGCGTGGACATCGGCGAATCCTCAAAGCGGGTGCAGAGGGTCCGGAGAAATTCGTCGAAGCGCTCGTCGCCCATCCTCCGGCGGAGCATGTGAATAATCCACGAGCCCTTCTCGTAGGTGATGACGCGCCACGCTTCCGGCGCACTGGAACTACGCAGCCTTGCGCCCCAGACGATCGGACCGGCGGACTCGATGGTCTGCCCCCGCGAGTCGCGCGCGAGCAGGTTCTTGCGGTACTCCTCAAGCACCTGCTGCACCGCGCCCGGGCCTTTTCGCTGCTCGAGGTACATGAGAGCGGTGTAGTTGGCAAGCGCTTCGACAAGCCATTCGTCGGAATCGCCGGCGGGTACGACAAGGTTGCCCCACCACTGGTGGGCGATCTCGTGCGTCTCCAGAAGATCGAAGAAGAACACCTGCGCGGAGCGAGGCCCGACGCCCGAAGCGGCGCGCGCGGGATCGAGATACGCCAGATTCGACAGGTAGACGAGGCCCGGGAAACCTTGCCCAAAGGAACTCGGAATCGGCGAGATGGTGTTGGTCTTCAAAGGCGGCGGACCGAGCAGCGAAGACAGATAGGCGAACGTCGAGGCTGTGTTCTGCGAAATACGGCGCAGCGCGTCGCGATAGGGCTCAAGGGGCGCCGTGGGGGGAAGCGCGTCCGCGCGCTTCTGGAACGGCGCCAGGGCCGGCGGCGCCGCGGTGGGCGGGGGAGGCATGGGAGGGGGATTGGCGCAGATGCGCAGGCGCAGCGGCCCCTGGAGGAGTTCGCTGGTTTGAAACTTGCCGAGGTTGAAGCCGGCAAAGCGCACCGGCACGGGCGTGACAACATGAAGGCTGCGCCGGCCCGCGGTCACCGTGTCCTCAACAATGTCGCCGGTGGCGACGAGCGTGAGGTCGGCGGGGAATGTGAAGTGAACATCGAAGTTTGCGAGTCCCATACCGATCTGCGGATACCATGTGCCGCGGGATTCGACGAAGAGCAATCCGTCGGGTGCGCGGCGAATCACGTTGCCGTGGTGGTGGAACTCGATCGTATGGCGGCCTTTGGCGAGCGGATGGGCGGGCACGAGGAGGAAGTCCTGGCCGTCGTCGAACAGCGAGGGCGATCCGTCAAGCGAAAGGGGCTGGAAGATTTCAGCAGGCTCGCCGTCGGTCCGGGCGGAGAGGACCGTCTCGTGCGCGGAAATGAAGCAGGGCAAGGCGGCCTGAATGACCGCCGGAGCGTCGAAGGTGACCGTGGACGAGGCGTCGAGAGTGAGATTGGAGTCGAAGGAAGCGTCGATGCGGTAGGAAGCAGGGACGGACGGAGGTGTCTGCGTAACGGTGGAAGCGGCTCTTTGCGGGGAGAACGAAGTCCAGATATCGAAGTACTGACGTTGATTCCGCTGCGCGAACTGCCCGACCGTGACGTTAGGCTCATGAGCGGGGTCGTAGACGGCGTCGAAGCCGCCGGCGGCGCTACCGAGCGCGCTCAGAACGAAAACACCGCCGGCGCGCGTCTGAGAAAGCAGGTCGAGCACAAGCCGGACTGTGAAATTGCCGAGCACGACTCGCAGCGCGGGCGAAGCCTGAGCGGATAAGATGGCGGGGACGTCCTCCTTGCCGGCCGCGGGAGTGGTTACGCGGTTGGTGGCGAGCGACGCTGCCAGGGCGTCGGCGGAGCCATCTCCCAGAATCAGGAACGCGCCCTGAAAATGAGCGTCCAGCGTGGGAGACCCGGTGAAGCGGGTCAGCGAGAGGCGCTCGGCTCGATTCGGCGGCACTACCAAAACCTCGCCGTCGCCGGCATCGGTGGTCGAAGCGAAATAGGCGCCGGGGCGGATGCCGTTCACCGGTTTGGCGAAGATCAGGTAACCGGAATTGAAATAGATCGTCAAACCCGGGCGCGCGATGCGGAAGTCGTGGACGCGGTAACACGCAGCGGGGTCGAGCGTAGCCGAGGCAAGCTCGGCGGCGACGTCGTGTGCGCGCCGGCCTTGTCCCGCAAGCGGGAGAGCGGCCACGAGCGCGAGCATCAGCGCACGCTTCACAGCTTCAGTGTAGGGCTTCGCGAGGCTTGTCCTTCTGGGCTGTGCTGGAACCCGCCCGGACTCAGGCGGCAGAAGGCTCGGTGGCCGGTTCAGGCGGGACTTCGCCGGCGTCGGGGACTTGAATCGGAATCTTGGCCTCGCCCCACCCACTCGGGTGGAGGATCTGAAGCTGTATCGATCCGGGAGGCTTCGCGTTCGCCGTCTCGATGGCGAACTCGTAGTGGGACGGGGCTTCTGTCTCGCGCCCGGCGAATCGCCAGAACATTTCGCCACCCTGGCTCCATAGAAAATGGGTGAGCAGCAGCCCTGCTACTGGCTCTCCGGCCGCGCTCTGGACGGAGATGGCGATCTTGATCTGCCGGGCGCCGGCGAGGCTCTCCCGATCCGTTGCAACCAGCCAGGGCGGGCGCCTCTTCCGTTCGGCCGCTGTCGCCCTAAGTTTTTCGAGCGCCTTGCGGGCGTTCAGCCCGGCGCGGCCGGAATCCGCCGAGAGGCGTTCGAGGACGGGCAGGAAGCGCGGATCTTCGCTGGCTTTCATGGCCCACGCAGCCGCCGCGCGAAAGAGCGGATCCGGCGATTCGGTCATTTCGACGAGGCCGGGGATCGAACGGGGGTCGCCTCGGCGGTGCAATCCGAGAAGCGCGTTGGCCCGGACACGGTGATGAGGGTCGCGGGCGAATTGTTCGAACACTTGAGCGGTACTCAGGCCGCTGCGTTCCCATAGCGCTTCGACGCGGTCCGCGCGCTGCCGGTGGTCGACGATAAGCGAGGCGCGTTCGGCGGACCCGGGCGGCGCGCCGGGAGCGGCTGCCGCGGCGCTGATGCTGCTCAGAAAACGGGTGTCGAATTGAGAGATCTCGTGGGCGATGCGGACAGCTTCGGAAAGCGAGAGCTCGCGGGGATCGATCAACGTGCGGATGAAAGAGCCGCGGGAGGCGACCATCCCGAGGACAGACCGAGCACCCCACGCCGCCCGTTCCTCGTCGAGCAAAGCGACGGCGGCGCGCACCACGCGCGGCTCGTCCAGCGCAATGAGTTCCCGCAGCGCAGCGGTCGTACGGACCGGATCGGCGCTGAACGTACGTAACAGGGCCCCGATACGGAGTGTCAGTTGCTCCGGCATGTCTGTTACCTGATCGGCCGGAACGAGCGAAGTATGAGTGAAAGGCCCTAGCCGGTTCAGCGGAACATCGAACCGGCCGCCTAGATGAACATTTCCTCGTCGCTGGTGGCCTGCGCCACACTGGGCCGGCTGCCGCGCGCCAGGAAATCGAGTGCCGCGCGGACCCCGGCGGCGATGCCGTGCAACTCCCGGACCGGCCACATGACGCTCTCGTGGACCGCGGCGACGGTCTCCTGGGCGCGCGTCATCGTGTCATCGAGGACGAGTTCCATGCGGTCCATCTGCACACGCGCCCGGCTGGTGGCATCGGTGACTATCTCCTCGACCTTGGTGAGTTGTTCGCGCGCCGAGTCCAGGATGGCGCTGGCTCGAGCCGCGATCTCCAGAATCTGCTTCCGGCTCTGATCGACGCCCTCGCTCGTCGATTCTACCAGCGACTCGATCCGCGGCAGTAGAGCAAACACCTTCTCCTGTGTCCCCTTGCTGATGCGATAGATGCCGATCAACATCGCCGCCTGCACCAACATGCCGATAGCAGCGAGCGCGACGAAAATCGTCATTAGGATAAGCAGAGTCTGTTGGTCCATGTGGGAGAGTGAGGGAAAAGGCGGTGTGGCTTGGCTTTACCCTTCCGTAGTCGGCGCGGGGCCGCGCATCGCTTCGCGATAGGCCTGTTTCCCGGCTTCAACCGCCGCGGAAACCTGATCGCGCTGGCGAACGACGGTGGCTCTGCCTTTGTCAATCGCCTCATTCACGGCGGCCTTGCCGCGATCCACGGCGTCGTTGGCGGTGTCGCGAAGTTCCGAACTGCGCTTCTTCAGGTATTCACGCCCGTCGTCGGCGCGCTCCTTGAGATAGTTCCGGGTCTCCTCGCCGCTCTGGGGCGCGAATAAAACGCCCGCCACTAGGCCCAGTCCCAGTCCAAGAAAGAAATAGGGAAGTTTATTGTCGTCTGCCACTTCGTGCCTCCTAGCTGGTGCGAGCCCGCCTCAAACCTCGAAGCGCCAGCGCGCCCCCTCAATCCCAGAATAGCAAGGACACTCCGGCAGGACATACCGGATAGGTCTTCCGGAGCAAGGACAACGGAGTGGCGTGGTGTGCGGACCTATTCCAGCCGGAGCGCCGTTACGGGATCGGTCTGAATCACGCGCAGCGCCGGAAAGGCCGCCGCGCCCACGGCCACCAGCGTCAGGACGACGGTCACCAGAATGTAGGTCACCGGATCCAGCGGGCTCGTATCGTACAGGAACGACGAAAGGAGTCTGGCCGTTACCAGCGATAGGCACAGGCCCAGGGCGATGCCGGCGCCGAATTTGACATGCCTGCCAATCGGATCCTGGCCGGGCCACAGCCGATTCGCCAGCCCTTCCGAGATTACGGCGATATGAGCTTCCCCGATGTAGTCGCCGGGACGGAGCAGCCGTCCTTCGAGCAGCCTGACCCGCAGCGCCTCCAACGCATCACCAAGACAGAAAAGCGTACCGGCCCGTTCCGTATGCCGCGTGCCTTCGGCCGTGAGAAGGACGTTCGAACTGGAACTCATTGGTAGATCGGAGAAAGCGCCCGTTTGCAGCACTCCGGGCAGTGCCGCGATCCGCTCGAGCAGCGTTCGTGAATTATGGTATAACAGATATACCGGAATGCGGTTCCACTTCGATGAGCGGAGAAGCAAACGGTTGCGGGCGAATCCCGCGCGCGGGATCGGCTTTGAAGAGGCGCGCGAGATCTTCTCGCATCCCTACTACCTCGACCGGCGCTCCGATCTGCCGGAGCAGCACCGCGCCATCGGCTGGGTTGAAGACACTTTGTATGCGCTCATCTTTGAAGTACGGGAAGACAAGGAAGGCGAGTATTACCACCTCGTGACGCTCTGGAAGGCGATGAGGGAGGAGCAGCAGCTTTATGAAGAGCACCCGTAAACAGAAAACGCCAGTGGCGGCGGAGACCATCGCACGTCTCGCCGATGAGGGAAAGAACGTCTCGCGTTTTTTCACCAAGACGGGCCGCATGATGGGGCCGATCCAGCGCGTCAATGTGGACTTTGCGTCACCGATGTTGGAGGAACTGGACAACGCGGCGAAGGAACTGAACATCAGCCGTCAGGCCGTGATCAAGACTCTGATCCGTCAGGCGCTTGATCAGCATTACCTTGCCGGAGAGCGCCGGTCTGCCGCAAGACGGCGATAAGCCGGTAATCCGCGGTTTCGTTTTCGATTCGCCGATCGTTCCGCTCGTACCCATTGAGACCTCGCATGGCGGTTACGTAACGGCATGCCGGGTTGCGGGACTGGTCCCGAATCCACAATGCTCATTCAGAGTCAGGATCGCTGTTCGCCAAGCCACTTCCTCCGCTTCGCCAACTCATCGTCTGGGGCGCGTCATTCGACTCACTCATCGGCGCTAGAGGCCGCCCGCGACGCTGGGGTGGTGGTCACCCGATGCTACTCCGAGAAGCCGGTACACAAGGAACTGCTTCAAAACTGCGCCGAGCGCGTAAGAATAACCCGCAACTTGGGTATTCCAGGTCAAGTCAGCAAGCGCTGCCGCGCCTGCACCGAGCGATCCCCAGACCAAGGCTTTCTCCCAAACCTTCTAATCTCGAAAGCAGCGCCCCCGGCCATCTGACTTCCCCGCTTCGTTCTGCTCTCTCTTTCCTAGTCCACTGATTCCAAACGCCTAATAATCAAACATTTGCGCCAGCAACGCAGCGCCGGACACTACCCACTATGACTGTGGCATTGACAGGCGGAAGCGACCGTGCGATTATACATATGAGTGAATACTTAATCATGGCAGCTGTTCGTCCCAGTCCCGTTCTCTTTCACGGTCCGGTACCGGCGTTTCCCGGTATCGCCGCAGGCAAACTCGCATCCGATCTGGATCTGTCGCACGACGAACTGCGCGCGTTGTTGGCGTTGGCCGCCGAGGTGAAGGCGCGGCCGGCGGAGTATCAGGGCGCGCTGGCCGGGCGGTATGTTTCCCTTTTGTTTGAAAAGCCGTCGCTGCGGACGCGGATGACCTTTGAACTTGCCGTGAAGCAGCTTGGCGGCGATGTGGTGACCTCTACCGGGCCGATTGCGGCGCGCGAGCCGGTGAAGGATGTCGCGCGGAACCTGGAGCGGTGGACGCAGGGCATTGTGGCGCGGACGTTTTCGCAAGACACAATCAACGACTTGGCGCGGTGGAGTTCGGCGCCGGTGGTGAACGCGCTGAGCGACCGGTTTCATCCCTGCCAGGCGCTGGCCGACGCGCAGACGCTGGTGGAGCGGTTTGGGGATCTAAAGGGCCTGACGCTGGCCTTCGTCGGCGACGGTAACAACGTGGCGAATTCCCTCCTGTTGACCCTGACGCGGCTGGGGATGAATGTGAATGTGGCGACGCCGCAAGGCTATGAACCGGATGCGGCGGTAGTCGAG
>JAJYAR010000142.1 GCA_021779435.1 bacterium | reverse complement strand
CTGGGCCCGCCGGGTTTGGGTGGTAGGGCGGGACCGCTGGGCCCGCCGGGTTTGGGTCTTGTGGTATTGTCGCGACACGCCGACGCCGCACCCAGCACGAAACGAGAACGCACCAAGACACGGCCGGCCCAGCGGTCCGGCCCTACCGTGGGCCCGGCGCAGCAGGCGCGAGCCGGCGAACGGTCTCACCCGGCATCCGTACACGGGAGTTATCCATGCGGCTGTGCATCTTCGCGTCAGCTGCTCCAACATACCCGGGTTGCCTCGAGACGATTTCGCGTCTGATTTGGCGGCATGAACATCGGAGTCCTCGGTCTCGGGATCATCGGAAGCGAGTGGGCACGTCACTATGCGGTCGCTGGCAAACTCGCCGGCGCATGGAATCGCACGCCCAAGCCTGATTTTCCGGAGTGGAAATCAACCCCCGCGGCGGTCGCGTCCGCCGCCGACGTGGTCCAGATCGTCGTGGCCGACCCGCCTGCCGTCCGGGAGATCCTTGCGCAGATCAGCGCGCAACTGAGCCCGGGGAAAATCGTGATCCAGTCGAGCACGATCGATCCTGTCAGCAGCGAGGAGTTTGCCGGACTCGTCGCCGCACGCGGCGCACGCTACCTCGAGGCACCGTTCACGGGAAGCCGCCCCGCGGCGCAGCAAAAGCAAAGCGTGTTCTTTCTCGGCGGTGATCGCGACCTGATCGCCGAGGTCGATCCGTTGCTCGCGCTCGTCTCGACGGATCGGTTCCACATTGGCACCGGTGCGCAGGCCGCGGCAGTGAAGCTCGCGTTGAATCTCAACCTTGCGGCGCAGATGCAGGGCCTGTCCGAGGTGCTCACGCTCTCGCGCAAGGCGGGCATTTCGGACGACACTTTCTTCGCGGTGCTCCAGAAGAATGTGGGGTACTCGGGGCTCACCAAGCTGAAGGAGCCGAAGCTCCGGTCACACGACTACGCGCCGCAGTTTTCGGTCAAGCATCTGCACAAGGATATGCGGCTCGCATCGAAAACCGCCGGCTGTGACGATTTCCCGGTGCTCGAGACAGTGAGGGAGGTCCTGAAAACGGCGGAGGCCCGCGGGCTCGGCGATCAGGATTTCAGCGCGATCATCACGCTGCTGGAACAGGGGTGATTCCCGAATTCCGAGTTGACCCACAAAAAGACGAGCCGGTTTGAACCACCGATGAACTCAGATCGACTCGGATTCGGACCAAGGCAGGGTAACCGCGAAGCACGCTAACGAGCGCGAAGGCGTGCGGGCGGTCGCGGACTTTCGCGACTGTTCGCGACCCTTCGCGGTTCACTCAGCGGGCAACAGCAGAGTTGGCGGCTGATGTAGCCGGCATCCGCAGAGGCCGGGCTCCGAGAATGAGGTGCGGCGCGACGTCAACGAAGCCACCGAGGTCAGCGGACCTCGGCTACAACGAGACGCATGCAGGCGGTCTGATGTAGCCGGCATCCGCGAGGTCGGGGTTTGTGGATTGAAGGCGGGTGTGACCGCCGGGCCCGAGCACCGAGGTCAGCGGACCTCGGCTACATCCCGGAAACGCGGAAAGCTGCTTCGAGCCGGGGGCCAGCTCTGAGTGTTCCGTGTGTTCCAGTGGGCGAACGCTCGGAAACGGGCGCACAAAAAAGCGCCGGGGTTCAGCCGGCGCTTCGTGAAAGAGAGAAACCGACGCGAGCTCAGGCTCCGTCGTTGCCGATCGAACCGGTGGCGCAGCCCGCGGAGATTTCCTCGAGCAGATTCACTTCCTCAGCGCTGGCGGGCTGACGGATCACGTACGAGAAACCATTGTCGTCGCGCGCGAAAAATTCGGGAGCCTGCGCACGGCACTGGTCACAGTCGATGCACGAGGAATCAACGTAGTACTTGCCGGCGAGGTTGTTGGGAAGACGGTCGCTGAGATTGGCCATAGGTGGATGGGTTCGGTGAGAGACTTTACGCGGAGCGTTGAATCACGGCTCATCACATCTTGACGGGCACTGGCCATTTCTTGCGAAAGCAGGGCGGCGCACGTCGGTCAAACGCGATGTCCCTTCAAACAGTCCCCTGCGGGTTCACTCGCGCCGTGCCATTTCGATTCGAAGCGTGCCGCGGCCTCCCGCTTCACTTCAGGACGCATGGGGCCCTTTCAACATCGGACGAGAGTCATGCCGCCGCGGCGCACCCTGCCCGTCCATCCATGTCGCATTGCCACGCTGGTTCATCCCAGTCGTGGGACGGCGCGCTCCCATATGTCGGATCAGCCAGGGGGAACCGTCGAGCAACAAGAACGCTTTATCGTTTGACTTCAGGCAGATACATCTTTCACGGCAAGCTGGAACACGGACTGCTCTCGTACCCCGGCGAACGATCCTCGTTCTCCTTCTCCATGTCCGACTTCCGCTACGCATTACGCTCTCTCGCGCGATCGCCGGTCTTCACGATCGTCGCGGTTCTATCGCTGTCGATCGGGATCGGTGCAGCCACCGCCGTCTTCTCGTTGCTGAATGCCGTGCGGCTGCGCGCGCTCCCGGTTCCGGCGCCGCACGAGTTGCGCCTCGTGAACTGGAAGGGCCACACCCCGCAGCTCGCCAGCTACACCGGCGTCGGCCACTCCCGCGCAGGCGGATTCGTTCTCGGCAGTTCTTTTCCATATCCCGCATACAGCGCGTTTCGCGACGAGGCTCCGGGCTTCTCCTCGCTGTTCGCGTTCTTCCCTCTCAACCGGCGCACCGTGTTCGGTCCGGCAGGCGCCGAAACCGCCCATGGCCTCATGGTGTCGGGCAACTTCTTTGCCGGGTACGGTTCACCGGTACTGCTGGGCCGCGCGCTTGCTCCGGGCGATGACAAGCCTGGCGCCGCTCCGGTCGCGGTCATCACTTACCGCCTCTGGGAACGCCAGTTCTCGTGCGATGCGTCCGCCATCGGACGAACGCTCACGGTCGCGCAGAACGCGTTCACGATCGTCGGCGTCCTGCCGCAGACCCACGTCGGACCGATGCCGGGAGCCCCATCGTCGTTCTACGTCACCTTCGCCGCGCAACCGTTGCTCGAGTCAAACCGGCAGCTTGCTTCGGCAGACCGCTGGTGGGTGCAGATCATGGGACGGATCGCTCCAGGCATGGATGAGCAGCAGACGGCGGCGGCGTTGTCGGTGCTGTTCACCCGGGTGCTCTCGCAGTCGAAAACGAAGATGGGCGAGCCTGGAATCGTCCTCGAGAACGGGGCCCAGGGAGCCGCGCTTGTCCTTCGCAACCGCATGGCCACTCCCCTGCTCGCATTGCTGGCGGTGGTGGGCCTGATGCTCGCGATCGCGTGCGCGAACGTCGGAGGACTGATGCTCGCCCGCGCCGCCGCGACGGAGCACGACTACGCGGTGCGGGCCGCCATCGGCGCCAGCCGTTTCCGGCTGCTCCGGCAATCCTTTGTCGAAAGCCTGCTCCTCGCTGCGATGTCGGGAATCGGCGGGATTCTCATCGCCGACGGGGCGATCGCGGCCCTGCTGCGCGGCTGGTTGCCTGCGGCGGATTTCCAGGTCGACGCCGGTCTGGACCGGAACGTCTTCCTGTTCGCGCTGCTCAGCTCCCTCGCAACCGCGCTTCTGTTCGGAACGATTCCCGCGTTGCGCGCCTCGCGGGTCGATCCGCTCAACGGCCTGAAGTCACTCTCACGGACGGCGTCGCCCCGCCTCCGGCTGGGCAGCGCGCTCGTATCCCTTCAGGTCGCGCTCTCGGTACTTCTCGTTGTCGGCGCCTCGCTGACGATCCGGACGTTCGTGAATCTGGTGCGGATCGATCCCGGCTTCGCTCCGGAGAACGTGCTCGTGTTCCGCGTCAGCCCCGGCCAGGCCGGATTCAACGGCGCGCAGCTCACGCCTTTCTACGACGAACTCCGACGGCGCCTTGCCAGCGTACCGGGGGTGCGTTCGGTCGCGTTTTCGAGCCAGCCGCTGATCGCCAACAGCTCGGAAAAGAATGGTGTCGAGTTTCCGGGGCGTCCCTCGGCGGGACGCGACTCGCCGGATGTGTTCACGCTGATCGTCAGTGACGGCTACCTCGCCACGCTCGGAATTCCGTTGAGGCTCGGGCGCGACCTCACCGAGGCCGATGTGGCAAGTGCCGCGCCCATCGCCCTGGTGAATGAGACTTTTGCACGAACGCACTTCGCAAACGAGAACCCGCTCGGCCGCTCCTTCCTGCTGCAGGACGGCCGCAACCGGACGTTCACGATCGTGGGCGTGGTCGGCGATGCGCGATATGACAGCGTCCGAAACCCGGTGCCTCCCCTCGCATACTTCGCGCACCGGCAGAACGAGCGCGGCGCACTGTACGTTTCGCTTCGCACGTCACTCGAGCCAACCTCGCTGGTACCGGCGGTCAGGTCCGCCGTGGCAGGCTTGAGCAAGGAGGTCCCGCTGTCGGAAATCCAGACTCAGGAGGACTACCTGTCGCGTTCCGTTTCAACCGAGCGTATCTTCGCCACGCTCTGCGGCGGAGTTTCTGCGGTGGCCCTGCTGCTCGCCTGCATTGGGCTCTACGGGCTCATGGCGTACGGCGTGTCGCGTCGGACGGCGGAGATCGGCATCCGGATGGCCTTGGGTGCAAGCGAACGCGGGATCGCGTGGTCGGTTGTCCGGGGTGCACTGGCGCTGTCCTGCATTGGCCTCGTGATCGGGATTCCCCTCGCACTCGGGGCCGCGCGGCTGGTCAAGAGCCAGCTGTACGGTGTGAGCGCGGCCGACCCCGTTTCGGTCAGCGCCGCCGTTGCCCTTCTCATCGGCGCCGCCCTCTTGGCCGCCTGGCTCCCGGCCCGGCGCGCGGCGCGAATCAACCCGATCGATGCACTCCGAGCCGAATGAACGCCAATGCACACGAGTGGACGGGCCCGCTGACGCCGCATCGGCGAACCTCCAGACTCCCTTCCGGGAACGCCGGACGCCAAGCCGACAGCAATGCCTCTCGTCCCTGTGCTGTCGCGCATCTGCGTGAGCCCTGCTTCGGACTCGGCATTCCGAAGTCCGCATCCTGAACTCCGCGATACCCGCGTTTCGCCAAATCACATTCGGCAATCCGAACTCCGCATCCGCACCCAATCCTGTGTCCTCGCTCCGCTTCGCGCTCCGCTCCCTTCTCAAGTCGCCCGCCTTCACACTGACGGCGCTCTTCACGCTGGGCATCGGGCTCTCGGTGAACGGCGTGTTCGTGAGCATCGCGAACGATCTTTTCTACCGGCCGCTGCCCGCGACGGATCCGGACCGGCTGGTGCTCGTCGCGTTCAAGTCTCCGAATCTTCCCTACCAGTTCCCGCTTTCCTATGAGGACGCCACTGACATCCGGCGCTTCGTCGATGGTGATGCAGCCGCACCGAAGGAAATGGCCGGGATCTTCTCGGGCATCATGGCGTACAAGGAACAGGTCGTCCATCTGAGCGAGCCCGGGAAATCCACCCAGCGCACCTGGGTTCATGCGGCGACCGACAATTACTTCTCCGTCCTTGGCGTGCAGCCGCACCTCGGAAGGTTCTTTCTCCCGGACGAAGCCGCGAACCCCGGCTCGGCACCGGTTCTGGTTCTCACCTTCGACACCTGGCGCACCCGGTTCGCAAGCGACCCCGCGATCATTGGAAAAGCGATCAACGTCAACGCGGTCCCGTTCACGATCATCGGAGTCGCCCCGAAAGGGTTCGTCGGAGCTTCGTGGGGTACTGCGCTCAGCGGCATCATTCCGGCGACGATGCTCACGCGCGTGCTTCCGGGCGGCGAGCGGTACGCTCTGAAGCGCGGCAACTCCTCGGTGTTCATGATCGGCCGGCTGACCTCCGGAGCCACGCTTTCGCAGGCCCAGGCCGCCATGGCCGTCGCGGGTGAGCGGCTTCAGAAGGACAACCCGGGGCACTATTTTCAAGGCAGCCGAGCTGTCGTGATGTACGAGCGCCACAGCCGGCCGTCGCCGTACATCTCGCATCAGGTGCCGAAGGTCCTGGGGGTGCTCACCGCGCTCGGAGCGCTCGTCCTCCTCGTCGCCCTCGCGAACACGTCCGCCCTGCTGTACGCACGCCACGTCACCCGGGCGCGCGAGTTCGCGATCTGCTCGGCGCTCGGTGCCAGCCGTTTTCAACTCATCAAACGACTCTCGCTCGAGAGCATCCTGCTGGCGATCCCCGCGGGAATCATCGGCAGCCTCACCGGGTTGTGGCTCACGCCGATGTTCTATGCGCTTACGCCTGGCGGCGGAACCTTGCCGCCGGCCGCCGATGCCGGGCTCGACTGGCGGCCGTTCGCGATCACCGGGGTTCTCGCCCTTGTCGTGGGACTGGTCGCCGGCCTCTTCCCGGCGATCAAGGCCAGTGCATCTTCTCCGCTCGCGTTGATGCATGCGACGGCTCCGAACGCGTTTTCACGCCGGCACGTCTTCCGCAGCCTGCTTGTCATCTTTCAGGTCGCGATCTCGACCGTTGTCCTGATCGGCACGCTTGCGGCGCTCAGAAGCTCCGTCCTGCTGTCGCATGTCGACCTGGGATTCAGGTCGTCGGGACTGTTCATGACTTCGTTCGACCTCGACGCCCAGCGGATCACAGGCGCCGACGCCGCTCGCTTCGAGGAGTCGCTCCTGCGCAGCGTGCGTGCCCTGCCCGGAGTGGAGGCGGCCAGCCTCACGACGGGTGCGCCGCTCGCTGCGGGCATCAGTCTGAATGGCGGCATCCGGGCAGCCGACGCCCCGGCGGCGGCGGGCAGCGACGGCGTCAATGCCGCGGCCGTCATTGCGGAGCACTCCTACCTTTCCACCCTTGGCCTTCGGCTTTCCAGCGGACGCGATTTCACGGAGAGGGACCGCGAGAACGCGCCCCTTGTCGCCATCGTGAACGAACCGCTGGCAAAGGCGCTGTGGCCCGGCCGCGATGCTGTCGGCCAGAGGATAGACATGCAGGGCGACATCGCGGAGGTCGTGGGCGTCCTTGCGACGTCCCGGTATTATGGAATTCAGGACGCGAGCCGCCCTCTTCTGCTCACGCCGCTTGCGCAACACCTGCGCGGCAACCTGACGCTCGTCGTTCGCAGCACCGCGCCCTCCTCGGCCCTTTC
>JAJYAR010000141.1 GCA_021779435.1 bacterium | reverse complement strand
GGCATCATAGCAGGGCCGGACCGCTGGGCCGGCCGGATTGGGCAAGGAACCACAGACGATTACCGACGAAGCGCCCGCACGTCGGGCAGCCATCGCAGATAAATCTGCTCCTACAGGCGGACCGGAGCAGAGTTCGGATGTGACACCTCAGCGACGATCGGCTCCTCCGTTCCCTCCGTTGCCTCCTGTGATAACCGGATCGGTTTTTGCGTGGCAGCGATCCATCGCAGATAAATCTGCTCCTACATGCAGACACTCGCACTTAATT
This sequence comes from bacterium, assembly GCA_021779435.1. The sequence goes on along the minus strand of JAJYAR010000141.1, from coordinate 6,818 downwards.
CTTTTTCGGTGCGTCTGGCAGACGTGCGCCGAATGGCGCATCCTTCCGTAACCGCGCCGGCGGTCCAAACGCTCTACCCGCAGCGCTAATCCCTGTCCCTCCGATGAACGAAACCCGCCGCAGTTTTCTCAAAAAATCCGTCGCCGGCATCGCGATGCTCTCGGCGGTGGACGCCCTTCGCTCCGCCTACGCAGCCCAGGCGCCGGCCCCGATGGCAGCGCCCGCCGGCGCCCGGCCCGACAGCCAGCCGTGGTTTCGGCGGACAATCCGCTGGGGCCAGACCAACATCACCGAGATCGATCCGACCCGCTACGACATTGGCTGGTGGCGCGAGCACTGGAAACGCACCGCCGTTCAGGGCCTTGTCATCAATGCCGGCGGCATCGTCGCGTACTACCCCAGTGTGCTGCCGCTCCAGCATCGCGCTTCGGGGCTCGGTGATCGCGACCTCTTTGGCGACCTTTGCCGCGCCGCCCATGACGACGGGATCGTGGTGTTCGCGCGCATGGACTCCAACACGGCCCACGAGGATTTCTACAAGGCGCACCCCGATTGGTTCGCGGTGGATGCGTCGGGAAAACCTTACCGAAACCGCGACCTCTGGGTGACCTGCGTCAACAGCCCGTACTACGACGAGCATATTCCGGCGATCCTCCGGGAGGTTGCCACGCGCTATCGTCCCGAAGGATTCACCGACAACAGCTGGAGCGGACTCGGCCGAAACAGCCCGTGCTTCTGTCCAAATTGCGAGCGGAAGTTTCGCGCGCGGACCGGGCAGGCGATCCCTCGGACCCGCGACTGGAACAACCCCCTCTATCGGGAATGGGTCGTTTGGAACTACGAACGGCGTCTCGAAATCTGGGACCAGAACAACCGGGTGACGCGCGAGGCCGGCGGGCCCGAGTGCCTGTGGGTCGGCATGAACGGCGGCGACATGGCGGGACAGGGAGAACAGTTCCGCGACACGAAGGCCATTTGTGAGCGCGCGGAAATGCTCATGCTCGATGACCAGCGTCGCCGGGATGCGACGGGTTTCCAGCGCAACGGGCACGTGGGCAAGCTCGTTCACGGGCTGCTCGGCTGGGACAAGGTGATGCCTGAGAGCATGGCGATGTACCAGACGACGAGCCCCACGTTCCGCGTTTCGAGCAAACCCGAGCCGGAGGCGCGGATGTGGATGCTCGAGGGTTTCGCCGGAGGGATTCAGCCGTGGTGGCATCACGTTGGCGCGTATCAGGAGGATCGGCGGCAGTTCAGGACGGCGGAGCCGATCATGCGCTGGCATCGGGAGAACGAGGAGTTCCTCGTGAACAGAACGCCGATCGCGACCGTCGGCGTGGCCTGGTCGCAGCGCAACGAGGACTTCTTCGGGCGTGATGAAGCTGAACTCGTCACGGGGCAACCGATGGTCGGCTTCATGCACGCGCTGGTTCGCGCGCGGATCCCGTACCTGCCGGTGCATCTCGACCACCTCGAGCGCGACGGCGCGCAGTTGCGCACGCTGATCCTGCCGAATCTCGCGGCGATGTCCGACGTACAGCTGGCCGCGGTGAGGCGTTTCGTGGCGAAAGGCGGAGGACTTCTTGCCACCGGCCACAGCAGCCTCGCCAACGAGTGGGGAGAGTGCCGCGACGACTATGGCCTGGCCGATCTCTTCGGGGCACATCTGCCCGCGGGACACGGAGCGCGGGACGAAGCCATTCGCCGCCGTTGGGCGACGGCCGCTGCGCACACGTATCTACGCCTCACGCCGTCGCTGGCATCGCGCGTCGGCGGGCCGCATGTTGCGTCCGAACCGCCGGTCACAGCAGCCCGGCATCCCATCTTCCGCGGCTTCGATGAGACCGACATCCTTCCGTTCGGAGGAACACTGGAACCGCTTCGCATCGACCCGGCTGCGAAGGTGCTCGCGACGTTCGTTGGAGCGTTCCCGGTATCACCGCCCGAGATGTCCTGGATGAAGGAGCCCCGGACTGACATTCCGGCGCTGGTGCTCAACGAAGGAAACGGAGCGGGCCGAGTTGCCTTCCTTCCCGCCGATCTCGATCGACGCTTCGCACGCGACAACCTGCCGGACTATTCGACGCTGCTCGCGAACGTCGTTCGCTGGACGGCGCGCGACGAGATCCCGGTGCGTGTGGAAGGCCGCGGCTGGATCGACTGCCACCTCTACCGTCAGCGCGACCGGGTGATCCTTCATCTGGTGAACCTGACGAGCGCCGGTGCCTGGCGTGCGCCGGTCGACGAGCTGATTCCGGTCGGGCCCGTCACGGTTTCCGTGAAGCTCCCGGACGGTGTGCGCGGGCGCGATTTGCGGTTGCTGGTCGGTCGGGCAGCGTCCCGCATGACGGTACAGGACGCGTGGGCGCGGTTCGAAATTCCTTCGATCCTGGACCACGAGGTGGCGGTGATTGGATGAAGGGGGAGACGAACCTAGGCTGTTGAACAGAAGGCAACGAAGGAAACGAAGGGCCTGGCAGACACGAAGCCGCGGCGCCACCTTCTCGCCTCGCGCAGCTCGGCGCTCGGTAGCGCCACCCGTGTGGTGAAGTCGATCCGAGGCGCGCCGACCATGCCCTCTGCGGCTAAAATCGCGGACTTCGTTCCCTTCGTGGCCTTCTGTTCAACCAGGTTGGGCTACTTCGCGATCCTTGTTTCGGCGGGACCGTCGTACGACTTGGGCACGGGGCCGAACTCCACGGTGATCTTGTCGACCACCACACCGGTATCCACCGCCACCAGCCGGAGCGTGTGCCAGCCGGATGTGATCGGCGCGGAAAGCTGCACGGTTGCCTCGGTGGCGTTTGCGAGAACACGGCGCTGCCACTGCGTCATCCCGGCGTCGGAGCGCTTGTTGTCGAAACCTGTGGTGATGGAGACGGGCACTGGCTCGGCGCCGTCGATCGCGATTGCGACGCGTAGTCCCTGATCGGGAACGATCGGATACGTCGGCAGGAACCGCACGCGGACATTGGCGTGGCCGCCGGTCGCCACGTGGAAGCGATAGTCGAGCGTCGGCGTCGCGCCTGACGGGAGTTTCGCGGACGAAGGCAGGACGGTGACCGCGGATCCGGTCCGGCCGAGGCCGGGGATCACTCGCCAGCCGGCATCGGAGGAAAGGTCGGTCCGGGCGGTGAAGTCGCCTGCGTGGATTGAAACGACGCCGTCACGTTCGACGAAGTCGCCGGGACGGGCGCCTTCTGGCTTTTGGAACGGTGAGGGAGCTGGCACGGCCGGCGGCGCAACATTGTCGGGTGCGGGCTCCGGCCTCGGGGTTTTGACGTCGCGCTGGAAGCGCGGCCAGGCACCCGGCGAATAGCCATTTTCGCTCACGATGTACCGCCATTTGCCGTCGGCGACGGCCTCATGGTACCGCTTCGTCGCTGCGGTGATGAGATTCTGTCCCTCCTCTGCGCCGGCGAGATTCGGCTTCGGGTCACGACCGCGGGCGATATCGGCGCGCGCCAGTTCCGCGTAAAAATACCGCTGGTTGGCGCCCGCAGTGATCGCGACAGGGTATGCAACGAGCTCGAAATAGGCGTCGCGAAACTCCGCGTGGAGCCTGGCTGCGATCGCATCGCTCTCCCGTTTCAGGTCGGCGGCGGTGCGGAGCCGCTCGGCGATTTCCGACTCGTTCATCTCGGTCGGGGCGTACGGCGCCAGCGACAGATGCCACTGCAGGTGTTCGGCCCGGCGGTTCGCGGAGAAAGTCTGCAGCCGCTGCAGCAGCGACGCGATCGCGTCGGCGTCGGCGGGACCGAAGTCACGCGCGGCGGATTCGCGGATGAAGCGGGTCGGGGCGTTCTCGTCTGTGCGGTTCGCGTGCCAGGCAAGATCGAGGAAGAACTCCATTGAGCGCTCGGTGTTCTTGATGTCGCCGACGTTCACGATCCAGAGGGTTTTCGCGCCCTGCTCGTACGCCCGGGTCATCTCCGACCACGTGAGCGACGGCGGCATGACGTCGATCCAGAGCCAGGACATCGGAAGTCCGCTGTACGAGGCATGGTAATACACGCCCAGGCCGCCGGAGCGGGCGCGCTCGGCGGCGGTGCCGTAGCGGCGGATGTAGCCGAAGTTGTCGTCGGGCCAGACGATCGTGACGTCCTCCGGCACGCGCAGCCCGGCATTGTAGTCGTCGAGCACTTCCTTGTAGGGACAGAACATTTGCGGAACGCGGGTTGGATCCCCGTTGCCCAGGTGCTGGGCGAGCATCTTGCGCTGGTCGACGAACACCTTTTCCAAGGTGCTGATGCGATCCTTCTCGGTTTTCGGTCCGATGATGGGCGAGTCGTTGATGCCGCGCATGCCGATCGTGAAGATGCTTTCGCCGGACGTGCGCTCCAGCACCCGCTTTTCCCAATACGCGTAAACGGTGTCGCGGTTTGTCAGATAGTTGAACTCGTTGGGCTTGCCCGGCCATTCCTTGCCGTTGTTGAGGAGCATCGGCTCGGCGTGGCTCGAACCGACGATGATGGCGTAGGCGTCGGCCGCCTGTGCGTTGCCCGGCACCGTGTGAAACGGACGCGTCGTCGGGTGCATGCCCGGCCAGAGGAGATTGGCCCGCAGCCGAAGCATCAGGTCGAAGATCTTCGAGTACGTTTTCGGCCCGATGTTGCCGACCTCCGGCTCGAACGTCTTCGAGGCCCACGGCTCCAGCCCCCAGTCCTCGTCGTTGATGAAGATGCCGCGGTACTTAACGGCGGGCTCATCGACCGGCTCCGCGCCCGTGCTGAGGCGCAGCTCCGTGCGATGCGCCACGGGAACGTCGGCCCACCAGCTCCACGGCGAGACGCCGATCCGGCGGGAGACGTCGTAGATGCCGTACGCCAGCCCGCGTTTGTCGGAGGCGGCGATTGTGAGAACCTCGGGCGTCGCGGTGAGGCGGAAGGCTTCCCAGCGTCCCGCGAGGTCGGGCGCGAAGACAAGTTCGACGCGCGGGCCGAGGGCCTGGGCACCGCCCTTGTCGACGATCTTCGGGGTGACGCCGGAGACGGTGGCAATGTCCGCCGCGAGCGCGCGGGCAGCGATCTTCACGACCTCGGGTGCGTCGGCGGGAAGCACGATCGGCGCGGCGGCTCCGGTCGCGACAAGCGGAAACCCACCCGATGCGTCGAGGGACGGGTCGATAAGCGAGACGGCGCCGAAGAGCCGGGGTGAAAGGGCGAGGAGAGCGAGGAGCGCAGCGGAACAGTACGAGCGAACGGAATTCATGAGATGGGTCGGGTGAGGGGCTCGGTAGGTGGCGGGATTCTGTGATTGATGTAGCCGGGGTCGCTGACCCGGGGAAAGGCCGGCAGTGGCTATTGATCGTAACTGCGGGTGAACGGCCTGGTAACAGGGACGCGTGTGCCAGGTGCGCCGAACCACGCGGCGAGGTGGGACGGCCACTCGTTGGAAAGCGGCATGAGGATGAAACGGCCCGAAATCGACTTGATTGAGGACGCCTTCAGCCGGGAGGAAATGTCGACGTTCTCCCCTTGTCCCTCGTTCGTGCTGCGTTCTCCCGGGACGAGCGCCAGATGCGACAAGATCGTCGCGCCATCCTTGTTCTCGAGGTCGAGCGTCATGCGTTCGCCCGAAAGCAGCACTCCGGGCCCGGACGGCTGGGCGAACGCGGCCAGCTCGACGGCGCGGCGGTTTCCGGGGAGGTAGAGGTCGTCGCGGTTGAGGTGATACAGGCCGTATTCGTTTTGACGGTCCTTGCCGGGATACCCTGCGTAAGGGCCCTGCCCGAGCCACTGGAACTCCGACTGCTGTGCGGGCACCGAGAGAGCGAGGCCTGCCTCGAGCAGGTCGCCGGTTGCGTGCTCGGGTGCGTAGGCGTAGCTCACCTCGATCGTGCCGTTTGCCTTCGCAAGCAGCGTGTAACCGCCGGACACCGACTCATCCGGTTTGTCGGGTCGGACGTAGCGGCCCGACACGGAAATCTCGATGCCGGCATCGGTCCGGCGCACCGCGGTCTTCACGTCGGCCGGGTCGCGGAGCAGGCTCCCCGTCCACAGGCTTGGGAGGCGCTCGCGACCCTTGCCCATATCGTTGATGGTTGGATTCCGTCCGGTGTGCGGACCGAAAGCCGTCACCAGCGATGAGCCGTCGGGACGCAGCAGCGCGAGCCGGCCGGATGCGCGGTCGAGCTCGAGCCGGTAGGCGGAGTGCCGGACGACGACCGACGCGGCGGATTCTTCGAGCACGGGAGCGGCATCGCGCAGAGCTGCGAGCAGCGCGGACCACCGGCTGTCACGCGTCGCACCGGTGTTCACTTGCAGGCTGCGTTCGTAGAGCTGGCGTCCGGTTTCGTCCACGCAGCGCAGCTCCAGCGTGAAGATGTCGGTGCCGGCACCGGCGGGAAGCCGGGCGGGAATCGCCACAGTCTCGGTCTGCTTCGCTTTGGTGGACAGCGCGACCGAGCCATCCTGCACGGAGACACCATTGCGCTTCAGCGACCAACGCAGGGTGAAGCCGGACAGCGAGCGGAAGTCGTGGCGGTTTTCCACGTGCAACGGAATTGAGTCCGCGTTTTGGGAGGCCGCGACTTCGCGCTCCTTGACCTGGACGGGTGAGTAGGCCTTCCGGACGACCCAGTAGTCGACCTGCGGCGTGCGGTCGGAGTACACGACTCCGTCCATTGCGGCGAAGCCGTGTGTGTCGTAGTAGCGGTGTTCGTCGCACTCTGGCGTAGTTACGCAACGGCTGGGGCTTTTGAAGATGGAGAAGCCGCCTTAAATCAAGAAAGCTATTCATTATCGTTCGCGATATTAAAGCCGTTAGCAGGGAAAGGGAATGCCCATGCAGAGTATTATATCGGCCTAATGTATAGA
>JAJYAR010000140.1 GCA_021779435.1 bacterium | reverse complement strand
TCTGTCGGAATAGTAGGCATCGGCGTGCCCCGAGGCCGCGACCAGGGCGCTGTGGTGAAAGTCGTCGTTCCACAGGGCGTCCATCGCGCAGCCGCCGCGATCCGTTGGCCGAAGGAGGCGCGCGTCCTGGGGTTCGTTCTCGGCGACGACGAACGTCTTGCGGCCAGGCGCGGCGGCGCGTACGGCGGCCGTGATCTCGGCGAGGATATTCGTGGCCGACGCGTCGTAGATCTGCTGCGTGGCATCGAGCCTGAGTCCGTCGAAGTGATATTCGTCGATCCAGTAGCGCGCGTTCGAAACGAAGAACTCGCGCACGGGCCCCGAGTTCTCGCCGTCGTAATTCAGCGGCTCTCCCCACTCGCATTTGTAGCGGGTGGTGAAATAGTCGGGCGAGAACTCGCGCAGGAAGCACCCGTCAGGTCCGAGGTGGTTGTAAACGACATCGAGGATCACCATGATCCCCAGCTCATGTGCGCGGTCGATGAACGCCCTGGCTTGCGCGGGAGTGCCGTAGAGATGCGACGGTGCGAACAGATCGACGCCATCGTAGCCCCAGCCGAAAGCACCGGGGAATTCCGCGATGGGCATCACTTCGATCCCGGTGATGCCGAGACGCGCGAGCTCCGGGAGTTCCTTCGCGGCGGCGGACCACGTGCCCTCGGCCGTGAAGGTGCCAAGGTGCAGCTCGTAGAGCACCAGGTCGCGGACCACACGTCCCGGCCAGGCGAGATCGTTCCAGGCAAATGCCGGATCGACGATCTCCGACGGACCGTGGGGTCCCTCGGGCTGGAAACGCGATGCGGGATCGGGAAAGGCGCCCCCGGGAAGCCGGAATCGATAGCGCGAGCCGGCGCGTGCGCCAGCGGCGAACCCGGAGAAGTAGCCGTTGCGCTCGGCATCGAGCGGCTGCTTCAGGGCGACCTTGCCGTTTGCGTCGAGGAGTTCCACGGAAACGGAGTCGGCGGCCGGCGCCCAGACCCGGAAATGAGCGGCCCCTCCGGCCGCGAGCTCCGCTCCGACTGGCATCCGGCGGAGATGCCCGGCCCCGGGAAGGCCGGGGGCGCCGGGTGAAGGTCCGGAGGGGGCACGGATTTCTGCGGACCTGCTCGGAGCGGGAGTCATCTGCGGAAATGTAGCGTTTTGGGTTGAGGCGGAATATCGGGAGCACTCCGCCGCGGCACGTGAGGAAACGGCGGGATCAAGGCCGAGCGCGGCCCCGCGGCGTTCAGGCGGCGGCCCATATCTCGAGGAGACGGTCGCGGCTGTAGGCGACGAAATGCCGGTCCCGTGAGAACACCTCGAGGGTGATCGTCCCGTCGTACCCGTTTGCGCGGAGATTGCGCACGAGAGGCGCGACATCCAGATCGCCCATACCAAGGGCGAGGTGCAGGTCGGCGCTGCCGCCGCGGTTGTCATGCACATGGACGTGCGCGAGGCGCGTGCCGAAGTACGAGATCAGCTCGGGGGCGGTGTTGCGCGGGACTGAAAGGTTGCAGTGCCCAAGATCGAGATGCAGCGCGAGCTTGGGAACTGACGCGAAGATGGGCGCGAGCTGGGTGACCGAGTTGAAGCGTCCGGGGACGTTCTCCAGCATGACGCCCACGCCGAGCGAGTCGGCAAACTCGGTCAGCTCGAGCAGCGCCTCGATGTTCCGCCTGACGACCGTGGGTTCGTCGATGAACGGCGCGTATCCGTCCGGATGCACGTTGATCCAGCGCGCATCGACTTCCTTGAAGAATTCGATGTCGCGCTTGATCTCGTCGATCGCGGTCCGCCTGAGGCTCGGAAAATTCGAGGCAATCGGCAGGTAGAAGGCGGTGTGGCCGATCACTCCGAGATCGGCGTCCCGCAGCATGGCCGCCACCTCGGCGGCACTGAGTTTCCAGGAGGCGGCGGCCGGGGGTTCCAGGGTGAGATCGATGAAGTCGAGCTCGAGTTCGGCCATCCATTCGACTTCGCGGGCCAGTGGCTCCGCGGGGTTGTTCATCGCGCCGATTTGCATGCATTTCCTTCGTTAGCGATCAAGCGGCCTGTCGGTTGGCTGGTGGCTGGCGAACCAGGGGCGGCTGTCGAACAGCCGGACGCGCCTCAGTTCAGTGGCGGCGGGGTCGTCCACCTCGACGCTTGGCAGCGCCAACTGTTCCCGAAGCCACACCGGAATCGCGGCCGCGCGCCCCGGTGACAGCCAGGCGAACACGGATAGCGCCGCCTGCAGGAGCGGCAGATCGCGTCCCATCCTTTTCACGAGCCATGGCCAGTCGATCAGCTCACACGCGCCCGCGAGGACATTGAACACGTCCACCCAGTCGCAGCGTTCGCGCTGCATGACGTAGAGCTTCACGCGCACGAGTTCCTCGATCGGAACGGCGTCATGGACATCGCCGCGCAGGCACACGGCCCGAGCGCGCTCGAACCATGCGTCGTCGATCGGCACGCGGTGGTTCGGCAGGGCCCAGATGATGTCAAATAGGACGCCGTTGCTATAGGCGCGGAAGATCCAGCTTCGGTCGTAGGAAAGCCTGCCGTGGTAGTCCTCGAAACCGAGCGCCAGCACCGCGGCGACGGCCTTCTCATGTTCGCTGTCCCTCACGAACACGTCGACGTCCTTGGTGTTGCGCCAGTGCCGGGTGTACGTGGCGAGCCCGACGGCGCCTCCGAGCATCGCGGCGACGCCGGCCTCCCTGATGGCCCGGGTTCCGCTGGTGAAGACTACCCACTGATCATCGGGAATCAGCGCTGCCCAAGGCGCCGGGATCGGAGCATTTTTTAAGGTGGATTCCGGAAGGCTCTGCATGGGAGAGCGGGACGATCGTCCGCTTCACCGCGCAGACCCAGCCGAGGGCGTCGCGTTCCCGATGCCTAGAGCGAGGCCAGGAAGGTCCGCGCCCGATCCGCCGTCTCGAATACGTTGTCGGTAACGATGAAATGCGAGCCGGCAACCTGGACGGATTGAAACCAACTCGTCGTGTGCCTGCACCAGGCTCGGAGGTCATCCGCGGAGACAAGGGCGTCGGACGTTCCGGCCATTGCGAGGATCGGAATATCGAGGCGTTCGAAGCGACGGTCAAAGACGTAGGTCTCGAGCGCCTCGACGTCCGCGCGAAGCATGGGGAGAAGGAACTCCAGCGCCTCGGGGCACTGTGCAAATTCGGCCGGGATGTCGCCGTAGGTGCGCTCGACTCCCGCCTTGAACTCGCGCGGGGAGAGCGTGTGCAGGAACGGGGCCGGGCGACGCGGGGTGTCGGGCGGTCTCTCGCCGCAGACGATCAGCGCGCGGGGGCCGGGCGCGCCATCCCGTCTCAGTCGGCGGGCGACCTCATACGCCAGCAGGGCGCCCAGGCCGTGGCCGAGAAACACGTCGCGCTCATCGGAGTGCAGCTCGAATTCGGCCGCCATCGCCGTCGCCAACACATCAATACGCGTCACCGGGGCTTCGCATAGACGCGCGTCCCGCCCGGGCAGGCAAACGGCGAGAAGCTCGGCGGCCCCGGCAAGAGGTCCAGCCCAGGGGCGCCAGATCGCCGCGCCGGCGCCTATGCACGGAAAACCCCACAGGCGGATGCATGCGTCAGGATCCGAAAACAGGCACTGCCACCATTTGCTGTTCGGCAGTTGCAGGCCGGTTGCACGATGGGCGGAGAAGGTCATGAAAAGTGTGACGCCGCTCGTTTCTGGCGGTGACAACGATTATGCCCGATGGCGCACGGCCCGTGGTATCGGGAAAAGTGCCGGACCGGAGAGGGCCTTCCTGCCGGTGGCCCGACCGCAGCCGCGGCGTCTGCACCCCATGCCCGCCGCAACACTATTATATAGTGGCACGCGTGACGCCTTGCGGTGAGCGGGCGGATCCCGGCGACTCCGAGACGCCGGCCGAAAACACGTTTTCGTAAGCAAGTTTCATTTGCGCCGCCGAAAATCATTTTTTGGCGACAAATCGTTCAAGCCCGTGCGGAGAGCGCCGATACAAGCCGCAGGTCGCGCCACACGGTGGTGCGATAGCATTTCAGGGCAGGATATCCAGGCCTGCACCCGAGAAGGCACGGTGAAACACCTCAGCTCATGGGAGCGAAGGTCTTTCCCCGTGCCTTTTTTGTTTGTTCCGGTGAAGCATTTGCATCTCCAGTCCCTCCTTCCCACTTTGGCGGGCCGAACGGCCTGCAGCCGGGCCACGCTTGGCGCGCGGTTTGCGCGATTCGAGAACGTGAGGCGCGCCGGGGTGCGGGTGGCTCATGCATTGCGGGGCTGCGTCGCCGGTATCCGACGCGAGGCCCGGAGTGGATTGAGGGCGCGTGTGGCGGCGCTTCAGGCGCATGAGCCGGCGCTTGCGGCCCACGCGGAGGCGGTTGAGCGGGCGTTCCTGCAGGCCGCGGCCGCCCTGGGGCGACAGCGGGAACTCGCGGGGCAGTTGGCGGCGCACGGTCGCCACTTCGACTCGTTCACGGCGGTGTCGGACGAGCAGAACCCGGTCAGAGCGGCGATTGCTTTGGTGGACGGGGCGTTGCGCACATTCGATGCCTTTCACGACGAGAGTACCCGGCTGATCGAAACGCTGTGCGCCCAGCACGAGGAAATCGCCCGGCTGCAGCAGAATGGCGCGCATCTCGAACGGGCGATCTCTCCCTTGCGCATTGTGCACACGCTGCTCCGGATCGAGGCGGCGACCCTTCCTCCGGAACTGCAGGCGGCGTTCGGCGCGCTCACACAGGAAATCGGTGGGCTCGACACCCGGGTGAGGGAGGCGTTCAGCCGACATTTCGACGCCCTTGCCGAAACACGCGGAACGATCGCGGTAATTGTGCAACATCTTCAAGTCCAGCGCGACGAGGATGACCGCGCTGCGGCCGAGGATCGCGTCGCCATGCGCCGGTCGTTGGCTGTCCTGGAGAAGGAGATCGCCGGTATACGGGAACGAAATGGACGGTCCGTCGCCCTCGTGACGCAGATCGAGCGCGAGACCAGCGGCGTCATCGTGGGCCTTCAATATCAGGATATCACCCGGCAGAAGCTGGAGCACGTCCGGTCGGCGCTGGGAGCGTTGCCCCAGCGAGTGGAGTCCGGAGCCGAAGGCGCCGCTGTCGCGTACGTCGGACACGCGTCACGACTGCAGTTGCTCCAGTTGCAGGCGATCGATCAGGACCTCGGCTCTGCGGTGGAGGCGATCGACTCTGGTCTTCGGCTGGTGGTCGGACGCCTTGCCCGGGTGGAATCGGAGTGCCTGGGCGAAGCCGATTGCGCGGTAACGGCTTCGAACGTCGCGTCCATCGTGGATGCACTCGGGGAGATGCTCGCGAATCTCCAGCGCTCGATGCGGCGCGTGGAGGCAAACGCCAGGAAGGCCGCAGAAGCGGTCAGGTCCTTCGGAGGCGTCACCGCGGATCTCAGCGATACGATTCGCGAACTCACCTGGGGCATCCGCCTCATTGCATTGAATGCACAGGTCCAGGCGGCCCAGGTGGCCCGCTGCGACGGACTCGAGGTGCTCGCGAGGCACACGTATGTCGTCTCGGAGCAAACGAGCGTGTTCGGCGACGTGTTCGGCCGCGATCTGGCGGCCATCCATGCGCGATTGAACGCGCTTGTTTCGGAGGCCACGAAGTTTGCGACGGCCTCTGAGCAGGAGCGGCGGCAGCTGGACTCGGGAGTCCTGACCCTCGCACCGCGACTGAAGGAGCAGAGGGAGCTCGTCGTCACCGCGCTCCAGGAGTTCCCGGCGCTGCTCCGGCAGACCTCCGAGCATGCCGCCGCCGTTCTCAAGGACTGCGAGCTGGCGGGCGTCGATCGGGCGCCGCTGCACGCGCTGGGAGGCGAACTCGAGGCGCTTGGGACATGGTGTTCGGAGCACGGCAACGAGGCCGACACCGCCGCGATGCGGGCTGAATTCGCCGGGGCGGAGAGCCGGTACACGATGGAATCCGAGCGGGCCGTGCATGCCGCCGCGCTCAGCGGAGGGGAGCTGGGGCGACGGGGCGAGGGTTCAGGGATTGCCGTCGACGCGAAGGCGGGGCGACAGCCCGCGTCCGAAGGACTCGGCGACAACGTGGAACTATTCTGAACGATGAACGACGCGTCCCAGACATCGCAAACCGCTGCCTCCGCTCCGCTCAGCGCGGGCCCGATCTCGGCGGGAGAACAGCTTACGATCCACACGATCGAGGCGTTTGCGGCTTCGTGCCGCGCGAGTCTCGCCGAGGCGACGGAACTCACGCTCGATCTGGGAGCGGTGGCCGCCTGCGACACCCTCGGTGTTCAATTTCTCCTGGCCGTGCGGCACTCCGCGGCGAAGGCCGGGAAGCTCGTGCGCTTCACCAACTCCTCCGACGCGGTGCGCCAGGCGGCCACGGCCGTTGCGTGTGAAACCCTCCTTTCCCCATGACCCGCACGATCATGTCCGTCGACGACTCGCCGAGCATCCGCCAGATGGTGAGTTTCACCCTGCAGCGCGCCGGCTATTCCGTGCTCGAGGCCTGCGATGGACGCGAGGCCCTGGCCAGGCTCCGCGGCGGCGCGGCGGACATGATCATCGCGGACCTGAACATGCCGAACATGGACGGGCTCGAACTCATCCGCCAGCTCCGCTGCGAGCCGCGTTACCGATACGTGCCGATCATCATGCTCACGACCGAGAGCGAGCCGGAAAGGAAGGCGGCTGGTCGGGCGGCGGGCGCGACCGGCTGGATCGTCAAGCCCTTTACGCCCGACCAACTCGTGTCCGTCGTTGGCAAGGTCCTCCGCTGAAGCCCATGCAAGCGCCCAACCCGGCCCAGACATATCTCGTCGAAGCGGCGGACCTTCTCGACCAGCTCGAGGAGATCGTGCTGGAGATCAACGAGCATCCGGAGGACCGCGAGGCGGTCAACCGGCTGTTCCGCGTTTTCCACACGATCAAGGGATCCGGCGCGATGTTCGGTTTCGACGGCGTCGCTTCCTTCACCCACCACGTGGAATCGGCCCTCGACGAGCTTCGAAAGGGCCGAATCGCGGTCACCCCCGCGCTCATCTCGCTGGTGCTCGCCGCGCGTGACCATATCCAGCAGATGCTCGGCGCAGGCCCGGGCGATGCAGCCGGCTTCCGCGTGGAAAGCGACCGGC
>JAJYAR010000139.1 GCA_021779435.1 bacterium | reverse complement strand
TTGCCCAACGCCCGCACCGTAGGAGCAAATTCATTTGCGACCACGACAGCGCAGCATCGGCACCCCGCGGCAGCAGCATCCCCCGGGGCTCTCCCCAAACCTTCGCAGATGAATCTGCTCCTACCGCAAAGACATGCAGGAGCAGAACGGCCTCAGTGCTTCACGGCAACCTGGGCGGTCACGGGCTGGCCGATCTTCGTCAGCACATCGCGGAACCAGGCGGCCGAGGTATCGAAGGGCTTGCCGCCCTTGATGCGGGGGAACTCGATGGCGCGAAGTGCGTTGCCGCGTTCCTCGTCCTGTCCCACCACGCCGCTCTCCCGGCGAAGGGCACACTCGACCGAGTGGTGCGCGCATTCACGAATGAGTTCGAGGTCGGCCGTGTTCGCCGGGGCCGAACGCGCGAAATAGCCACTCTTCTGAACCAGCACCTTGTCGGCGCCGATCATCTTGGCGAACTGTTCGCCGAACCACTTGCCCGGGTTCACGGCGTCGAGCTTCACGTGCCCGAACGCGTCACGCGGCACTTCCTGGCCGCGCGCCGTCATCTCGGCGACGATGCTGTCCACGCCGGCGCCTTCGCTGACAAAGATGTTCACATTGCCAACGCGTTCCATCACGTCGCGCAGGCGCTTCGCCTCCGCCGCGATGTCGAGCGCCAGTTCGGGCAGGTACACGCCATGCACGCCAAGCCGTTCGCGGGAGAGTCCGAGTCCGGGAACAACCGCGGTGGCGTCGAGCATCTTCACGTACTCCGAAGCGGTTGCCGCGGTGAGCCAGCCGCAATTGCGGCCCATGACCTCGTGAACGATCAGCATGCGCGGGTTCGCGTTGAACTCGGCAACCACGCGCTGGAAGAACTTCGCTCCCTGTTCCGCCGCGGTCCAGGCGCCGAGACTCTGGCGAATCGGCACGACGTCGTTGTCGATCGTCTTCGGCAGGCCGATGACGGTGAGCTGGTAATTGTTTTTCGCGAGAAAGGCCGCCAGATCCGCCGCCGTCGTGTTCGTGTCGTCGCCGCCGATGGTGTGCAGCACGTCCACCGCGTCCTTCACCAGCTGCTGGGCAGCGACTTCGAGCGGGTTCTGTCCCTCTTTCACCAGGCCGCGTTTCACGCAGTCCTTCACGTTGGTGAGCTTGACGCGGCTGTTGCCGATCGGGCTGCCGCCATGCTGACGGAGAACGTGAGCCGCGGAACGATCCGCCGCCGTCACCTTGATGCTGTCACCCAGCAGAAGTCCCTTGTAGCCACTGCGGTAACACAGCAGCTCAATGTCGGGTGCAACGACGCTGTAACGCTCGATCAGATCAGCGATGGCTGCACTGAGGCACGGTGCCAGACCGCCGGCGGTCAGGATGGCGACTTTCTTGGGACGCATAGGTGTTTTCAAACAGCCTATGTTTCCGCCGTCCGGCAAGTTCACAAACCAACGAAATGACAGATTGCCAAAAAATGCGCGGCGGCGGCGGCCGGCGCAAAGCTCAGCGAACCCTCCTCGCGTCGGGAGATGGCGCGCGCCGGCTGAGCGGGCACGCAACCTACCCTCTGCGGGGGCCTTGGCACTCCTTACTTCCAGTCCTGCACCTGGTATTTCGCCAGGATCTTGGCCAGCTTGCCGTTCTTGCGAAGTTCGACGATGCCCTGATCGAACATCCTCGCCCACTCCGCGCCTTTTTCATCGGCGCGAAATGCAACGTACACCGGGTCGGCCGGCATCCGGCACGCCATCCGAAACTGCGAAGCGTCGATAGTGGCCTCCTTGAGCGTCCAGAAAAACACCTGCGGGCATTCCGGCAACATGTCCACCTCCTTGGCCAGCAGCTTCTTGACTCCATCACGGCAGCTGTCGTCCGGATCCAGCTTCACGATCGCGCTGGGGGTCGCCGCGAGGAAGGCGTCCAGTGAATCCCAGTAATTGTACCCCGGTGTGGCGCCGATCTTCTGACCGGCAAACGACTGCGGGCCAACCATCTTCCAGGACGACGCTTTCAGCACGAACATGCCGTACTGGATTTCGGCGATCGTCTCTCTCGGAAGGACAAGGCCTTTTGCCTCCTTCGGACTCGCACAAGGAACGGCGTCGACCTGGCCCGCGCGGCAGGCGTCGAGTGCCTTTTCCCAAGCCATTGCCTGATAATCAATGCCGACGCCCTTGGGCCCAAAGATTGCCTGAAGCACTTCGGTGACGTACCCCGGGGTCTCGCCCTCGCCGCCATTGAAAGGCATCCAGACATCCGCTCGAACGCGGATTGTTTCGGCCGCGCTCGCAGAGAGCGCCAGGCAACCCAGAACGACACTCAGCCCTCGCAGCAGGGGTCTCAGATGCATCTTCTGAAGTACGTCGCGAACACCCGTAACTTGAGCGTGCGGCAAATGATTTTTCCAACCTGCAAAACGTCGGCAATTGTCAGCCCAAATTCTGGGGGTAGCCGGCCGCGCTAAGGCCGGGGATTGGGAGCCGCAGATCCAGAGCAAGGCCGGGATAACCGAAGGCCGTGAATCCTCGCGAAGGTCGTCAACCAGACCTTCGCGCGATTCGCCGCCCTTCGCGGTTCACTCCTCCGCAGCGCAAACCCGGGGTCTGCGGACCCCGGCTACACCAAGACCATCGGAACCGTGTTACGCGCATACGTCGCGGTTCACTCCTCCGCGGCGCAAACCCGGGGTTTGCGGACCCCGGCTACACCAATTGCCTTCTGTTCGCGCTGACTGGTCAGGCTCCCTCCGTCTTCACGACCGCCACTCCGAAGGCGGGCAGCGAGACTTCGCCGTCCACTTCCCCGCCGCTGAGCAGGTCGGTGCCGCGCAGCCCATATCGCACCGTCACCTGCGCATCCGCGTGGTTGAGCACGAACATATGCCGATCGCCACCCTTTGCCCGCACGCAGACTTCCACCGACTCCGGCAGGTCCGGGACCGTCCGGATCCGGCATGCGTCCAGCACCGGCGTGAGGAACGCCCGCAGCGCGTCCGCCCCGAGCACGGTTCCGACGTAGTGACACCGGCCCGCGCCGACAGAATTCACGACCGCCGCCGCCCGGCCGGCGTAGTAATGGTTACAATACGTCAGCGTGGTCTCCGCGCCCGCATCCGGGACCAAGACCTCGGCAAGGCCGTGTGCGCGCCGCTCGCCGCCATCCGCCGCACGCACGCGCAGCTCGAGTCCGGGCACCTGGTTGAACGCGTCGTACTCCTCGACCACGCACCCGGCGACGGGCCGCAGCAGGCCGGGCAACAGCGCGTCGACGATGGCGTTTCCCGCGTCCTTCACCCCGCTTCTCGGCCCAAGGACAAGCGTGCCGCCACCCCGCACGTAGGCGGTGAGCCGCTCCGCAAGCTCGGGCGTGCAGACGTGGACACTCGGCGCGATCACCAGCTTGTATCGGCCGAGGTCCGAGTCCGGTCCGACAATGTCGCTCGCAACCGCCAGCCGGGCGAGCGCCTGATTCCAGGCGGTCGTCATCTCGCGGTAGTCGAATCCGTCCGCCGTGTGCGGCTGGGTCTCGAACGCCCAAAGGCTGTCGTAATCGAAGAGGATCGCCGCTTCCGCCGCCACCGCGGTGCCGTCGAGCGTCTTCGAGAGCGCGGCGATTTCGCCGCCAAGCTGCCTTGCCTCATCGTACCGGCGCTGCGGGATGCCGTGATGATACAGGATGCCGTGCCAGTATTGCTCCCGCCCCCACCGACAGGAGCGCCAGCGGAAGAAGCTGATCAGGTCCGCACCGCGCGCGATCGCCTGAAATGCCCAGAGACGCATCTGGCCCGGCTGCGGCGTCGCGGGAAAGCTGCCCCACCCGCCCGCGCCCGAACCTTGCTCCATCACCCAGACATTCGACTGCCTGAGCCCGCGCATGAGGTCGTGCGCCGCATGCGGCGGCGGCCGGTTCGTGCCGTTCGCCGTGAACGTGTAGTTGTCCCACGAAACCACGTCGAGATGCCTCGCCAGTTCGAAGTAATCGATCTGGTTGAAGAGTCCCATCAGGTTGTGCGTGACGATCCGACCGGGCGAGTTGCGCCGTATTATCTCCGCCTGCTCGCAATGGAACGCGACCTGCACCTCGGAGGAGAACCGGTAGTAATCCAGCACGAGCCCGGGATTCTGCCCGTCGTTGCCGGTGCAGTCCGCGGTGTCCATCGGCGGCATCACCTGCTCGAAGGTATCGTACGTCTGACTCCAGAACACGGTGCCCCAGGTGGCGTTGAGAGCTCCGGTGTCGCCGTGAAACCGCTCCGACAGCCAGGTGCGAAACGCCGCCGCGCAACGCGGACAGAAGCAGCGGGCTGTGCCATGACACCCGAGTTCGTTGTCCGTCTGCCACGCAACCACGTCAGGGTTGCGGCCGAGTGCCGCGGTCATCCGTTCCACAATCCGCCGCGCATGCGTCCGGTAACCCGGGTGATTCTTGCAGACGTCCTGACGCTGTCCCCAGGCCTTCACCTGCCCGTTGCTCTTGACCTGATGGAGGTCGGCGTGCTTCGCGCGAAGCCACGCGGGGTAGGTCGCGGTCGGCGTGCCGAGGATCGTCTTGATTCCATGGCGGCCCATCAGCGCAATCGCCTGCTCGAGCCAGCCGAAGTCGAACTCGTCGGGACGCGGCTCCATGCGCTGCCACCCGAACTCGCCCATTCGCACGCGGGTGATGCCTGCCTGCCGCATGAGACGCGCATCGATCTCCCAGCGCTCGACCGGCCAGTGTTCGGGATAGTAGGCGACGCCCAGGTTCATCCCCGACATCGTTCATCGCGCCGCGCGCGCACTTCAACGGATTATTCCGGTGAACAGTCTTAACGGCCGAGGAGCCGAATACGCAGTTCACTCACCGCCCACGCGCAGCCCCGGGGTCTGCGGACCCCGGCTACAACAAGACCACCGAGACCTCGTCCGCTGCGCGCAAATGTCGCGGTTCACTTCCCCGGGCTCGTTCGACCAGGGGTGATCAAGTGCGACCGGTGAACAGTGGACCTGCAGGGGGACTTGCGCTATCTGGGGTGTCGTCCCGTGCTTTCTTCCCGAGCGATGAAAAACCTGATGGAGGAGTCAATGCGCTGGTTCGGACCGGCGGACACCGTTACGTTGGCCGAGATCCGGCAGACGGGGGCGTCGGCCGTGTTCAGCGCATTGCACGAGATTCCCTACGGAGAGGCATGGCCCGTCGAGGCCATTGCGCGTCATCGTGCAGCGGTCGCGGCAGCGGGACTCACCTGGCGGGTCGTCGAATCGGTTCCTGTTCACGAGTCGATCAAGACGCGACACGGCGACTGGGAGCGTCACCTCGAAAACTATCGGGTGACCCTCGAACGGCTGGGCGCGGCGGGCGTGAACGTCGTCATCTACAATTTCATGCCGGTGATGGACTGGGTTCGCACCGAGCTGGCGTACAAGCTGCCCGACGGCACCGAAACGCTGTACTACGAAGCGGCCAAGTTCGCCGCGTTCGAACTCTTCGCTCTGCAACGACCCGGCGCCGAATCGGATTTCCCGCCGGCGAGGCAGGTCGCCGCGAAGGCGTTCTGGGACTCGCAGACGCCGGCACAACGTGAAGCGTTCATTCGCCAGACCCTGGACCTCTTTCCTGGGGTGCGGCTCGGTCTCACGCTCGATGACTTTCGGGCGATGCTGGCGCGGTATGCCGGCATCGACGCCGCGAAGCTGAAGGACCACCTCCGTCTCTTCCTGGAAGCCGTCGTGCCCACGGCGGAACGCGCCGGCGTTCGACTCGCCATACATCCCGACGATCCGCCGTTCTCCGTCCTCGGCCTGCCGCGAATCGTATCAACAGAGGCCGACCTCGCCGAGGTGCTTGCGATGGTCGATTCTCCGGCGAACGGACTGTGCTTTTGCTCCGGCTCGCTGAGCGCACGTGCCGACAATGACGTCACGGCCATCGCCCGTCGCTTTGCCGGAAAGATTCACGCGGCGCATTTGAGAAGCGTTCAGCGGAACGCGAGCGGCGACTTTTACGAGGCGAACCACCTCGAGGGCGAGGTGGACATGCCGGCCGTGGTCAAGGTGCTTCTCGAGGAACAGGCGAAGCGTCGGACCGCGGGCCGCGCGGACTGCCGGATCGCATTCCGGCCGGACCACGGACACATGATGCTCGATGATTTCAACCGCGCGAAGCCCACGTGTCCCGGCTACCCGCTGACCGGACGGCTCCGCGGACTTGCGGAACTCCGCGGACTCCAGCTGGGCATCAGCAGCATGCTCGGCCAGGCTGTGGCCCGCGGGATCGATGGGTGAACGGCGTCGAAGCGGACGTTCTCCGAGGGGCCTAACGCGCCGTCACGTCGATTCCGCCGCCGCTGGTCCGCAGCCTGAGCAAGGGACCGCCGCCATTCACGTCGCCGACGATCTTGTTCCGGCTCTGTCGGCCGGCGCCCAGCGTGATGGTCAGTCCTTCGGCATCGACGGTCCCGCCGCTGGTCGATGCGTCGAGATGGA
Source organism: bacterium (assembly GCA_021779435.1). The sequence goes on along the minus strand of JAJYAR010000139.1, from coordinate 663 downwards.
ACGAAGCGGACTTGTCGATCGTGACCTTGATGCCACCGCCGGAGGTCGACAGGGAGCAATCGGCCTTCAGCGGCCCGCGAATGCCCGCGCGGATGCTTCCGCCACTCGTGCTCGCCTTCACGCTCTCCTCAACGGACTCGATGCGAATGCCTCCCCCGGATGTTGAAAGATCCGCGGGACCTGCGATGCGACCGGCGGTGATGGTCCCTCCCGATGTGTGCAACTCCGCCGTGCCGTGGGCCTCCTCGACCGAGATGCTGCCGCCTGACGTGCGGGCGACAACATTGCCGCCCAGCTTTCCAAGAGTGATGGCGCCGCCGGAGGTCCGTGCGTCCACACGACCGTTCACGCTCCCGACCTTGATGCTGCCGCCAGAGGTGCGCAGCTCAGCGGCGTAGCTTGCCGGCACGGTCGCCACGAACTCGACCTGCACGGGCGGCCAGTCGCCGAAATGAAGACCAAACGATGGACGCTCATATTTGGCCGAGGCCGTGATGTCGTTGCCGGACTGATCGAACCGCAGGTCGAGCTCCTTGAGCAGCTTGTCGGCTTCTGCATCGGAATTGGCGCGGATGCGTTCGCGCGCGACGATGGTCACGGAGCCTTCGGGGCCTGGATTGACGGTGACGGCGCCGCCGCTCGTCTCCAGTCGGATCGTGCCCG
>JAJYAR010000138.1 GCA_021779435.1 bacterium | reverse complement strand
TGTCCGACAACCGCATGCCGACGCTGCAGGGCAAGTACAAGGTGCCTCCCTTCGACGCGAAGGGTGAGGCAGACGCGCTCTTCACCGAAGCCGGTGTGCCGACGACCTTCCTCCTGACCTCGTTCTACTGGGACAACCTGATCCATTTCGGCATGGGCCCGCGAAAGAACCCTGACGGCAGTCTCGTCTTCGCCCTCCCGATGGGCAGCCGACGACTCCCGGGCATCGCCGCCGAGGACATCGGCCGCTGCGCGTACGGAGTGTTTCATCGCGGGGATGAGTTCATCGGCAAACGCATCGGAATCGCCGGCGAGATGCTGACCGGAGCGGAGATGGCCGAGGCGATGGCCCAGGCATTCGAACGCCCGGTATCGTACTACCCGATCCCATTTGACGAGTATCGGAAACTTGGATTCCCAGGCGCGGACGACCTCGGAAACATGTTCCAGTTCAAGCACGACTTCGAAGCCGACTTCTGCGGTGCACGCAGCGTGGAACTGTCGCGCGAGCTGAATCCGCAGCTGCAGGATTTCGCGACGTGGCTGGCGTCGAACAAGGCACACATTCCCGTCCAGGAAGTCCCCGCGGAACTCGCCACCGCACAGTAGCGGGCGCGTTGTAGCCGGGGGGTCCGGCCTTGTTGTAGCCGGGGTCCCGCAGACCCCGGTGCCTCCCCGCGGTCACGCCCCACCCGATCCACGATCCCCGGCCTCTGCGGAGGCCGGCTACATCAATTCCTCGTAGAGTCCGCCGCCTCCAGCGTGAACTCGCCATGCAGGGTCGCCGTCGAATCCTCGCCGACAAACACATCGAACGCGCCCGGCTCCGGCCCCCAGCTGAGGTTGGCGCGACAAAATGACAGGTCAGCAGGCCTGAGTTCGAACGTCACCTCCCGCGACTCACCGGCCGCCAACCCGACCTTCTCGAACCCTTTCAGCTCGCGCACGGGGCGCGTGACCGAGCCGACGCGGTCGCGAACGTAAAGCTGCACGACCTCCTCGCCTGCGCGCGATCCCGTGTTGCTCACCCGGACCGTCACGCGCAAAGGCGTGCCGTCGCTCTTCAGCGAGGAGGCGCTCAGCCGCAGTTCGTCGAACGCAAAGGTCGTGTAGCTCAGTCCAAAACCGAAGGGGTATTGCGGCGTGATCGGCGAGTCGATGTACCGGGTCTCGAACGACGTTTCCAAGCGCTCCTTCTGCGGCCGGCCCGTGTTCTTCTCGGCGTAGAAGATCGGAATCTGTCCCACCGAGCGCGGCCAGGTGATCGGCAGATGCCCGGACGGATTGTACGCACCGGTGAGCACGTCTGCAACGGCCGGACCGGCCATCGTGCCGCCATGCCATGCAACGAGAATCGCCGACGCGAGCGGCTCCTCCGCAGGGACGGTCAGCGGTCTCCCCGTCATCAGGAGCAGGACGATGGGCTTTCCGGCAGCGTGCAGCTCGCGCAACAGCGCACGCTGCGGGCCGGACAGCTCCAGCGATGTCCGGCTCGTCGCCTCGCCATTCTGCTTGGCGCTCTCGCCGACTGCCGCAATCACCACGTCGGCGCGATCGGCTGCCGCACGCGCCTCCGCAAACCCGGAGGTGTCGTCGCCGGTGGTCCTGCACCCGCGGGCATAAATGAGGCGTCCTGCCGGGAGCACCTTTTCGAGCGCAGCCCTCACCGTGACCGCATCGCCATTTCTCGGGTCACCCGCCCAGCTTCCAAGCTGATCCTGCCGCGCGTCCGCCAGCGGCCCGACGAGCGCGACCGTAAGCCCTTCGGTCCTGAGAGGAAGGACTCCTTCGTTCTTCAGCAGCACGCATGAGCGCCTCGCCAGGTCACGCGCCGCCTCGAGGTGTTCGGGCCGCAGCAGCGTGGTCGCCTCGCGTTGCTCGTCGCAGTACCGGAAGGGATCGTCGAACAGCCCGAGCCGGACCTTCGCCTCGAGCATCGCAAGCACCGCGGTATCGAGTCGCGCCTCAGGTACCGCGCCGGAGCGGACCAGTTCGGCAAGGTGCCGCGCGTAGGCATCACCTTGCATGTCCATGTCGACACCGGCCTTCATCGCCAGTCGCGCTGCGTCGCTGAGGTCCGTCGCGATCCCGTGCGCCGTCAGCTCGGCAATGCCTGCCCAGTCCGAAACGACGAAACCACGAAACCCGAGGTCCCGGCGAAGAATGTCACCCAGCAACCACGCGTTCGCTGAAACCGGCGTCCCATCGAAATCGTTGAACGCAGCCATCACGGAACCGACGCCCGCCTCCACCGCGGCGCGGAACGGCGGCAGGTACACGTCGCGCAGTTCGCGCTCGGTGACGTTCGTGTTCGAGTAATCGCGCCCGGCGAGCGCCGCACCGTACGCAACGAAGTGCTTCGCCGTCGCGAGGATCGTGTCGGAAGCCGAGAGGTCGCCGCCCTGAAACCCGCGCACACGGGCCTTCGCGACCGCGGCGCCGAGATACGGATCCTCCCCTGCGCCCTCGACCACGCGACCCCAGCGCGGATCGCGGGCGATATCCACCATCGGCGCGAAGGTCCAATGTATCCCGGCGGCAGAAGCCTCGGTCGCGGCAATGCGTTCCGCTCTCTCGATTGCGGCGAGATCCCAGGACGCAGCGCTGGCCAGAGGCACCGGGAAGACCGTCCGGTATCCGTGAATCACATCCATCCCGAACAGAAGCGGGATGCGCAGCCGCGACGACTCCACCGCGAGCTTCTGCATCCGGCGCGTCTCCGCGGCGCCACGGAGGTTGAGGATGCTTCCCACCTGGCCGGCCTGCACCTTCGGGATCAGCTCTGCCGTCGCCCCCGGCCCCGTGGTGTTCCCGGCCGTCGAATACTGCACCAGCTGGCCGACCTTTTCCTCGAGGGTCATCCTCCCCAGCAATTCACGCGCGCGGGCCTCGGCGCCAGAGACAGAGGTCTGAGGCACCACGGGACCGGCGCGGAGCGAGGCGCCGAGCAAAATCGCAGATAGGACGAGGGACGGAGCGGTTCGGTCAGGGAATCGCATGCGGACTTTTGGAGTCCGGCGAGTGTGCCCGACGAGTTCGGTTTCGCCACGAAAACCTTCGGCTTTTTCGCAAGGCCACAGGCTGCCACCCGGCTGGCGGCGGGGATGACCCAGCGCGCCAGGGAAATCGCGCGTCACCGACATCGGCTTGCTGGCGCTCGCCGCCACTGGGCCGCCCTTTGCCCGACACCTTCGTTCTCTCCGTTATCTTCTGTTCAACATGCCTGTCTCTCCAGCGAGTCGGGCGCTGCCGAGTCACACAAACCCGAGCAGCACGTCGTTGCCGATCTCGTGCTCGTCCTTCGGCTCGGGTTCGCCGTCGTACTCGGGTCTGGACATGGGATACTCACGGACAAAGTCGGCGAAGTTCACGAGTTCGTAGCGGCCATCCCAGTGTTCAACGATCGCGGTGAGCGACTCCACCCAGTCGCCAGAGTTGAGGTAATGGATGCCGTCGAGCTGCTTGTCCGCGGCGGTGTGGATGTGACCGCACATCACGCCGACGCACCCGCGACTTTTCGCGAGTTGGGCGATGTGGGTCTCGAAACGCGAGATGTGGTTCACCGCCTCCTTCACCCGCGCCTTGATCGCCTTGCTCAGGGACCAGTACTCCTTGCCACGCCAGGCGCGCCAGGCGTTGTAGATCCGGTTCAGCCGAAGAAGCGCGCCGTAGCCCCAGTCGCCGAGATGCGCGAGAAACACGAAGTTCTTCGTGACCGTGTCGAACACGTCCCCGTGCAGCACAAGGTAGCGCCCCGCCGGCCCTTCGTGGAGGTGATCCTCCACGATGCGCAGTCCGGCAAAATCCAGCGGCAGGAGCGAACTGAGCACGTCGTCGTGGTTACCACGAACATAGACCACCTCGGTATCCTGCTTTTCCAGCTTCTTGAGGACGATCCGCACGAAACGCGTGTGGGCGCGCGTCCAGCTCCCTCCACGTCGAAGCTGCCACGCGTCGATGATGTCACCGTTGAGGATCAGTTTCTGACAGCGGGTCGAACGCAGGAAATGATTCACCTCCGCGACCTTCGAGTCGGGAGTGCCGAGGTGGACGTCGGAGATGATGACGGTGCGAACGGAGAGTTTCATGACAGCGGGGAGTTCATGCTACACGGCGGAGAACGGACAGGCACGATGGCGCCTCGGCTGCTGCGAGAAGGACAGCGACGATCTCGCGGGCGGCGTTGGGCCGCGACAGGCAGAACAGCGACGCGCGCCAGCGCCTCCACTCGCTCGCGTCGTCTGCAAAGGCCCTCTCCACCGCGGACACCACCTCGTCGGGAGTCGTTGCGAGCGCGCCGACACCCGAGCGGCGGAGCAGCTCGTAGTTTCCCTCCTCCTGGCCCGGCACGATCTGATTCACGACCATGGGACAGCGCGCGGCAATCGCCTCCTGCGTGGTCGCGCCACCCGCCTTGCTGACAACCACGTGATGCGTGAGAAGCAGCCCGGGCATGTCGTCGGTCCAGCCCACGATCGTCGCGGGATTGGACCGGCGGGCGGCCGCTTCGGAAAGTCTGGCCCGCAGCGCCTCGTTCCGACCGACGGTGCAGGTGACGTCCCACTGCTCGCGTTCCAGGAGGCGCAGGGCGGTCTCGGCCGCGCCGCGCGTGCCGGAGTTCACGATGTAGAGCACCCGGGGCCGCATTCCAGGCCCGGGCGTTCCGACCAGCCGTGACTGCTGATCGGCGAAGACAGGCGACACCGGGAAACCTCTTGCGAGGATCAGCTCCCGGGGAACCCCGCCCGCGACGAGCACCTGCTCGCTGTCGGCATTCGGGACGAACCAGCCGTCGCACGCGGCGCGCCACCAGAGCGAGTTGATGCTGATCGAATCGGTCACGACATTGAAATGCGGCGGCAGCGTCCGCTTCGTGCGCCGGGCGATGGCCGCCAGCATGAACGCGTAGAGCGGATACGTGCTGCAGATCACGTCGGGCTCCTCGGCTGCGATGATTCGCTCGAGGACCTTGAGCTCTCGGCGCAGGCAGCGGAACGCGCGAGCGGCGTGCGGGGAGCGATCGAGCCAGGCGTAGGCCGATCTCCACAGCGCGGGAGACCGGTTGATCAGCATCAGGTATGACTTTCGGACCACGTCGTTGAGGCGCGGGCGGGCGAGCGCGAAGACATCGACGATCCGCGCAGCGCCGACGCCGCACCGCTCGTCGGCAGCCTGGGCCAGCGCTCGCGCGGCGGCATTGTGACCTTCGCCGAAACCGGCGGTGAGGATGAGGATGCGCGCGCTCATCGTGTCGGGCCGCGCAGCGTTCCGGGGGCACTTCTCACCCGGGCCGCGTCCTGGTTGGGTTCTGATTTCACCCCTTCATTTCAACAGAACCGTGTCGCAAACTCATGTCGGCGACGTGACGTCTGCGTGACAACCGGCGCTCGTAACGATGAGCGCCAGCCCCGGCCGGTTTGGCGGTAGGAGCAGATTTATCTGCGATGCCTTGGATGGCTTGCACGCGCGCACTCACGCGCTGGTCGCAAATGAATTTGCTCCTACAGGGATGCAGCCAGGGTCTGCTGATCGCGGCGACCGGAGTCAAAGGGTAGCCCCGGCCGGTTTGACGGTAGGAGCAGATTTATCTGCGATGCCTTGGATGGCTTGCACGCGCGCACTCACGTGCCGGTCGCAAATGAATTTGCTCCTACAGGGATGCAGCCAGGGTCTGCAACCTCCGGCCTACGCCAGCAGGCGAACGAAGGCGTAGCCGAGGAGGCCGGTGATCGGAAGCGTGAGCACCCACGCCCATACAATGCGGCCAACTAGGCCCCACTTCACCGCGCTGATCCGCTTGGTCGCCCCGACGCCCATGATGGACGTCGCGATGACGTGGGTCGTCGAAACCGGCACGCCGATCGTCGACGCTCCGTGAATTACCAGCGCGGCGGTCGTCTCGGCGGCAAAGCCGTGGACCGGCTGCAGCTTCACCATCTTGTGCCCCATCGTGCGGATGATCCGCCAGCCACCGCCGGCCGTTCCAGCCGCCATCGTCAGCGCGCACGCGAACATCACCCATTTCGGTACAACAAACTCGGGAGTCTTCAGGAAATGCAGCCACTCCGGGATGTCGTTGAACGCGCCGGAATTCGTGCCGGTGAACAACGCGAGCGCGATGATTCCCATCGTCTTCTGGGCGTCATTCGAGCCGTGGCTGTAACCCATGAAACCGGCGCTGACCAACTGAGCCTTTCCGAAGATCAGGCCGATCACGCGCGGTGTGACCTTTCGAAGCACAATCATCAGCAGGTACATCAGCGCGGCTCCACCAACGAAACCGATCAGCGGCGAGGAAATCATCGGAATGACGATCTTCGGGACCAGGCCGCCCGCATGGCCCTGCGCGTCCACGAAATACCACTTCAGAACCGACCAGTTCGCCCCTGCACTGCCCACAGCCGCCCCGCAGAGTCCGCCGACAAGCGCGTGACTCGAGCTGGAGGGCAGTCCGAGCCACCACGTGAACAAGCCCCAGACGATCGCGCTCAGCAGCGCGGCGAGGACCGTGCCCATCGTTACGAAGTTCGTGTCGACCAGTCCCTTTCCGATCGTCGATGCCACCGCCGTACCCATCAGCGCACCGAACAGATTCCAGAAGGCCGCCCACACGATTGCCTCACGGGGAGTCAGCACCTTGGTTGAAACGACGGTCGCGATGGCGTTCGCCGTGTCGTGAAAGCCATTGATGAACTCGAACACCAGCGCCGCGAGCAGGACCAACAGGAAGAGCGTCATGGTTGTTCCTCCTCAACACGCGTCCAACGCAGCCCGCTCGGAGGCGGGAGGTTCGTTCACAAGCAGCGTATGACAGGAGTTCATTGCCATTCCCGGCTAAGGGCCAACCCGGTCGCCGCCAAGCGAATCGATCTTCCGTAACGCAAACGTAACAAAGGGCAGCCGGGGTTGCTGAAAGTTGAACCTGGATTCCTCCGCCGCAACCGAACGTCCAACATCCCTCGCGTAGCCGTGGTTCGCAGACCCTGGCTAGCTCCCGGTAGGAGCAAATTCATTTGCGACCGCCACGTGAGAGCGCGCCCGCACTCCATCCAAGGCATCGCAGATGAATCTGCTCCTACAGCCAAACCGGCCGGCGCTACCGGACTCGAATACCTCGTCTT
>JAJYAR010000137.1 GCA_021779435.1 bacterium | reverse complement strand
GATGCAGAAGGTCCGAAGCGGCGAGCCGCTCGCACGTGTCATCAGGCCGACCACCGCGGCCGAGTCGAGACCGCCCGAGAGGAACGCGCCCACCGGCACGTCCGCGAGCATGTGGGCTGCGATGGTCTCCTCGAGCCGCCCACGCAGCTCCCGGACGAACTCCTCGTGCGTGGCGCACGCGTGTGCTTCGGGAATTTCGCGGAAACTCCAGGTGGGACGCACCGTGAGCCGCCCCTCGCGAAGGAGAGCGCACTCGCCGGGCCGCAAGGTGAGCACGTCGCGGTAAATCGTCCGCGGTGCAGGCACCGCAAGCCACGCGAGATAGTCGGACACCGCCGCCGGATCGATTTCCGGCGTCGCCTGACGTGACGCGAAGAGCGCGTTGAGTTCGGAGGCAAAGAGCAGCCGGCCGCCGGTCTTCTTGAAATACAGCGGCTTGATGCCGAACGGGTCGCGGGCCAGAAAGAGGCTTCGCTCCTGGGCGTCCCACACGGCAAACGCGAACATCCCGCGGAGCCGGGGCAGGCACTTTTCTCCCCAGTGCGCGTACGCTGCGAGCAGGACTTCGGTGTCGCAGTTCGTGCGAAACGCCCAGCCGGCACCGGCCAGCTCCGTGCGCAACTCGCCGAAGTTGTAGATGGCGCCGTTGAACACGAGCGTCCAACGGCCGTCCGGCGACACCATCGGCTGGCGCCCGTGGCGCGGATCAAAGATCGCCAGCCGGCAACTGCCGATCGCCCCGTCGGGAAGCGCCGCGAACCCCCCGTCGTCCGGACCACGGTGGCGCATCACCGCACACATGCGTTCCACGGCTTCCCGGCACTCCTGTGGCGGAAGACCGGGTCCAATAAAACCTGCGATGCCGCACATGGTTAGGTACTCAGTTCTCCGTCATGGCTTCGCCCCGTCGCTTCCTGAAACGGGCGACCGGGCAGTGCACAGGAGGGGGTGCCACAAATGCACGGGATAAGTAGGGCAAAGCCCCTAAGCTGGAAAGCCTAAAGGCCCCCCGGACAAAGGCTGACGCGAGGCTGGAGAACCTTACGCGCAAATGGATCGGCCAATTTCGGCCGACCTTTCGGGCGAGTACAACTTTTCGACCAAAAACAGGCCGAAATCGATGGCCGTTCCCGCTCCACGTGAGGTGAGGAGGAGTCCGTCCTCGACCACCCGCTGGTCGGTGAGGATGTCCGGCAGCTCCGCGGCCACCGAAAAGTGGGCAGTGTACTTCTTCCCCACAAGCAAACCCAGGTCGTTGAGCACCGTCGGTGCCGCGCAAATCGCTGCAATCCATCGTGCCGCCGCATGATGCCGCAGGACAACAGCGCCAACCCGCGGGTCGGCCCGCAGCTGTTTCACGCCCGGGCCGCCGGGAAGAAAGACGCAGTCGAACAGCAGGTGCTCGACCTTCGCCAGCGTCGTGTCCGCATGGACCGTGATCCCGGTCCGTCCCGTGACATGAATATCGGCGCCGAGGGCGGCGACCGTCACTTCCGCGCCGGCGCGGCGCAGCAGGTCGACCGGTGCGGTCGCCTCGATCTCCTCAAATCCCTCCGCCAGGATTGCGAGTACGGCAGGCATGGCTCAACTCAACACGCATGACCCCGCTTCCGCACGGAAATTTTTCAGCCGGCCGGCTTGTGATCTTCGGCTGTGGCTACGTCGGTTCCGCGCTCGGGGCCTTCGCGCGGGACCGGGGCATTCGCGTCACCGCCGTCACGCGCAACGCTGCCAACGAACCGGGGTTGCGGGACGCGGGCTTCGACGTCGTGATCGCGGATATTGCCGGAGACTCATGGCACGAGGAGGTCGAGGCGCGGCCGGAGTTCGCCCTGAATTGCGTCAGCTCCGGTGGTGGGGGAGCGGATACTGCACGCCATAGCTACGTGGGCGGCATGGATTCGATCGCGCGGTGGACACGGAAGCACGGCCCGGTCGGCACGTTCGTCTATACCAGCAGCACCTCGGTGTACCAACAGGACGGTGGCGAGACCGTCGATGAGTCCGCCGAGACCGGTGGCTCCGGGCGCGCTGGCCTCCTCGTCGAGGCGGAGCGGCGGTTTGCGGAGGCCGGAGGGCTGTGCGATCGCCTGTTCGTCCTGCGGTTGGCGGGGATCTACGGCCCGGGACGGCACCGGTTTCTCGACCAGCTCAGGGCGGGCGCCTTGCCGGACGGCGGCGCAGGCCACCTGAACCTCGTCCATCGCGATGATATCGTTTCCGCGATATGGGCCTGCTTCGCCGCGGCTCCGCACATCCGCAACCAGGTCTTCAACGTCGCCGATGACGGACGCGCCACCCGCGGTGAGATCGTGGAGTGGCTTCGCGCCGCGGCGGGCCGGGCCGACTCCGTTCCGGAAGGTGGCGGACTTCCCTCCGGACGCCGTGCCGCCTCGCCCGACCGGATCGTCGCCAACGCGAGGATCAAGGCCGTGCTCGCCTGGCAGCCGCGGTTTCCAACGTTTCGCGAGGGCTACCGCGCAATCCTGGCTGCGGCCGGAAGCTCCGCGATTTTGTGACTTCACATGCCTGCGATTTCGGGTGATTAGTGTCCGCTCCTTTCACTCCATCGAATCAATCCATCCCTCCCATGGCCGGTCTCGGTAAACTCGTTAAGCAAGCCCAGAAAATGCAGCGCGGCATCGAAGCGCTCCAAGTCCAGCTCGAGGCCAAGGAGCTCGAGGTGACAGCGGGCGGCGGCGCCGTGAAGATCAAGATCAACGGCTCCGGCAAGTTCCTCTCCCTCGTCCTCGATCCGGAATTCCTGAAGGAGGACGCGAAAATGGTGTCCGACACCATCCTGGCCGCCGTGCAGGATGCCGCGAAGCAGGCAAAGGAGTACAACGAGGCGGAAATGCAGAAAGTCACCGGCGCCTTCCAGATGCCGGGACTGATGTGATTTTCGATTTTGGATTCTCGATTTTCGATTTTGCGAGTGGGGCCGGCGACGTTGGGCGTGCTGCCTCCCGGCTCCCGCAGCCTGACTCCAAGACAACCGCTTCGTCGGAAAACCCGCGGCGCGCCCGGATAGCCGCGATCGCGATTCGAAAATCACAAATCGAAAATCGAAAATCCCATGTCCCCCTCGTTTGAGAAGCTTCAAAAGCACCTGAAGCAGCTGCCGGGAGTGGGCTATCGTTCGGCGGAGCGGATCGCGCTGCATCTGCTGGTCGAGAAGCCGGCACGGCTGCCGGCTCTCGTCGCTGCGCTCGAGGAGGCGGCGCGTTCGGTGCGTCGCTGCGTGCGCTGCGGCAACATCGCGGAGGGCGAATATTGCGAGATCTGTGCGGACGAGAAGCGCGACCGCGCCGTCGTGTGCGTCGTGGAACACGTCCCGGATCTCGTCGCGATCGAGAGAAGCGGCGCGTTTCGTGGCACCTACCACGTCCTTCACGGGAAGCTTTCGCCGATCCACGGCGTGGCACCCGAGGATCTGAACCTCGACTCGCTTCGGCTTCGCCTCGAGAGCGGCGAGGTCTCGGAGTTGATCCTTGCCCTGTCGAACGACGTCGAGGGCGAGGCCACGTGCCACTATATCACCCAGCATTTGCCGCCCGACCGGAAGGTGAACGTCACGCGCATCGGCTTCGGCCTCCCCAGCGGAGGCGGCGTCCTTTACGCGGACTCGGTCACGCTCAAGAGCGCGCTCGATGCCCGTCGGACATACCGGTAGCCGGGATGAGCGCCCGCCCAATCCCGGAATCCAGGCTCCCGTCCATCGATGGCTGGCGGGCCGTGTCGATCGGCCTCGTTGTGGCGAGCCACGTCAGCTTCACGCGCGGGTGTCCACCCGGGGTCGCGGGAGTGGTGTCGGGTTTGTTCGATGGAGCACTGGGTGTGAGGCTCTTCTTCGCGATCAGTGGCTTCCTGATAACTTGGCTGCTGCTCGGCGAAGCACGGACCACCGGCGGTGTTTCGCTTTCCGGGTTTTGGCTGCGGCGGATGGCCCGGATCTTCCCCGTCTATTTTGCCTTCCTCCTCGTGGTGCTGCTTCTGCAGCTCGCCGGCCGCTGCTCGGAGGCAGGCTCCAGCTGGCTCGGCAGTCTCACGTTCTCGCGCAACTTCATCGGACGCGGTGACAGCGTTACCATTCATCTCTGGAGTCTCGCCGTCGAGGAGCAGTTCTACCTGCTCTGGCCGCTGGCCTTTGTGACGCTCGGACTGCATGCGCGCAGGCGGCTGGCGGTTGTCATCCTCTCCGTGGTCATCGCGTGCTGCATTGCCGTTCAGTTCTTCGCACCGGAGGCGCCTGACGGCACGGTTGCTCGGCGGCTCCTTTCGCACTGGTCGTTCTTTCGACAGGCCGACGCGCTTGCCGTCGGCTGCCTGGCGGCAGTCCTGGCCTTTCCTCGTCGTCCGACAGTGAACGGGTACCTGGTGGCGGGGTGCGCCGCGTTGCTGGCCTGCAGTTTCGCGAGGGTGTCACCGTTGTGGGCACCGGGTTCGGCCGTTGCCGCCGTGCTTTCCACGATGCAGGTCGCGGCCTTCGCCGTGTTGCTGCTCGACAGCGTCACGACGCAGAGAACGTGCTATCGAATTCTCAATCTTCCCGTGATTCGCGGACTCGGGCTGGTGTCATACTCGCTGTACATCTGGCACATGCTCTTCGTCGACCACTTCGCGCCGGGCATTCCGGGCCTGTTCAATCACTGGTCCACGTGGTGGGCGTTCGCGATTCTGACGGCGATCGCGTCGTTCGCGTTGATCGAACGCCCAATGCAGGGGCTGCGCCGCCGGCTTGCGGCCGTTCCCAGGGTCTGACCGGGGTTCGGCCTGGCGGTCAGGGTGATTGTCGCCGTTTCAACCGCAACGCCGGTGCCTCGACGAGATGCCAGCTGAGCATCGCTAGCCCGAGCGTAAGGAGCACGGACGTTCCGAGGAAGCCTGCGAACCCGACGCGGGCCAGTCCGAGCGACACGAGAAGCTGAAGCAGGGGGAAATGAAGGACGTACGTGCCGTACGAGAGATCGAACGGAAGACGCCACCGGAACGCGTAGCTGAGGTTGATCAGTGCGAGCGGGAAGACAACGGGTCCGAAGATGATCCATCCTCCGAACCTCAGCAGGACAACGCAGACCACGCACCAGACGATCGCGGATCTCGCGCCGATGGCGAGGTGCTCGCGGAAACTGTACAGGGACGAGCCCACGAGGAACGCGGTGACGAACGGCGTCCATTTGGTCAGCCGAAGGAGCGTTGGCACTGCCGTCGTGAGCGCCGGTGCCAATACGCCCGCCACCTGGAAGCCGACCAGGATCAGCGTCAGCAAGAGCAGGTTTCGCGAGCCGGCCCTGATCCAACCGCAGACTCCAAGGAGGAGCACCATCCCGTAGCAGCACATCTCGGGGAAAAGCGACCACAGCGCGCCATTCAGGGATCCGGGATAGGGAAGCCCGCGTGTGACGTCACTCACCGTCCAATTTGTGATTCGGATCAGGGCGTTGTCCCGGACGAACCGGATGGCCTCGGCTGCGGACCAGGTGGCGTTGCCCGAACCAAAATGCGCGATTGCCGGTGCGAACACGAAAGCGCTGAGCACGAGCGACAGGTAGAACGCGGGGAGGATGCGAAGCAGACGCGACTTCACGAAAGGCCGCGCTCGCTGACGCACCGCAAAGCTCCGTGTCACAAGAAAGCCGCTGATGCCGAAGAAGCCGAGAACGGCGAACGTTCCCGCGCCGGTTTGATGCTGGACCAGAACCTCGAAGCCCTCCTCGCCGAAGCCGCCGAGCAGGCATGCGTGCGTGTAAACGACAAGCAGCGCGAGGCACAGCCGGATTAGGTCGAACGCGTTGCTTTCTTCCGCAGCGGAAGGGGGGACGCCGGCGGTCGAGGGGATCATTGTCCGTCAGTCCTCGATGATGCCGGCAATCGGGTACTCCCAGGTATCGGTGCGGAAAGGAGCGGCGGGCAGATCGCCGCTGACGAGGTTGCAGCCAAGTCCCTCGGGGTAGTTGTCCCAGCCGTACCGCACCGCGACGGGCGCCGTCACGTCAGGGCTGCTCACGAGGACCGTGTCACCGTCGACTCGTGCCTGAGCAGGGACGAACTTCCTGTCGGCCCCGGCGACCGTGAAGCCCTTGATCTCGCCACCTCCGTTTGCGGACAGCCCTGCGGAGGCGTTTGAAAAGGTCACACGAGCCACCTGGCCGTCGACTTTGAGCGACTGGTACATGGGGCTGCGCGCCTGGAGTTTTCGACCGTAAACGTCCGCGAGCGCGAGCCGCGCGAGGCGATTGGCGACCGGCACCTTGTTGTGCGGGTGAACATTCTTCGCCTCGCCGACGTCGATCGTGACGGCCATTCCGGTGCGCGGAACCGACAGCACGCGTGCCTGCTCCTCACGGATGCGCGGGTTGTTGCTTATGTTTTCCTGGCCCGGGAGCTGGACCAGATAGAACGGCAGTTCCGAGTGCCAGCGCGCGCGCCAGTCGGCGATCATGTTCCGCTGGACCTTTCCGTAGAGATCGAGTCCGCGGGTGCCCCAGCAGATCGACTCGCCCTGGTACCAGATGGCGCCGCGAATCGCATACGGGATCACCGGGTTCAGCATGCCGTTGAAGAGCACGGTTGCGAAGTGCTGGTCCTGGACGGGGTCCGTCAACCGCGGATTCGGCGTGCGCGGCTTGTTGATCGGAGTGGGGCGGATCGGCGCGGAACCGGACCGGTCCTCGGGCTTCGTCCGGAAGTACTTCACGCACGCGTCGAGCGAATCGACCATGAACTTCAGCTCGGGATCGCGCGTGAGGGACTCGCGGGAGATCCACGCCTCGGCGCAGCTTGCCCCGTAGGCGACGGTCACAATCCCGACGGGCATTTTCAGCTCGTTCTGCAGCTCGCGCGCATAGAGGTATCCCACGGCCGAGAATCCGGGTACCGTTTCGGGCGAGCACACCTGCCACTCGCCGCCGACCTTCTCCTGCGGTTCGTAGCTCTTGGTTGCGGTCGCCGTGAACATGCGGATCAGCGGATGGTTCGCCGCCGCGATCTCTTCGGTCTCGTTCAGCAACCCGGCCCAGCTGGCCTTCGCCCTGGCAACCGGGAACACCATGTTCGACTGGCCCGACGCCAGCCATACTTCGCCGACCAGGACATCCTTGAGCGTCACGGTGTCGGCCGCGGCGCCGTTTCGCT
>JAJYAR010000136.1 GCA_021779435.1 bacterium | reverse complement strand
CGACCAACGTGATCGAACGCCCGCTCGCCTGCTGCCTGACGCCGATCTCGATGGACCATATGCACTTTCTGGGGCACAGCCTCGCCGAGATCGCGGCCAACAAGGCCGGCATCATGAAGCCCGGGCGCCCGGTCGCGATCGGTCCGCAGCCGGCGGAGGCGCGGGCCGTGTTTGAAGCGCGCGGGGCCACGCTCGGCTGTCCGCTCCACCGCTTCAGCCAGGATCTTCGCCGCGCGATAAGCGGCGATTAAACTCAGCTACTGCTTGGCCCGGTGGTGCACCGGGCGCCGCACCGGTTCTGCCTTCACCGGCCAGCCTTCGACATCCTTCTTCTGCACCGTGAAGGTCACGTTAAACGGGCTGGCGGTGAACTCCTTCGCCACGCCATTAAACGAGATCGCGGTTCCCGGATCCGCCTTCCCGGGCAGCGGCGCGTCGAGGTCGAGCGTAACTTCCGGAGTCGTCGAATCCGTGAGCGCCAGCACCAGTTTCTTCGGCCGCGTCTCGGGCTCCTGCGAGACCAGTTTCCCGCTGAACTTCTGAACGCCGCCGGCGCCGCCGGGCAGCGCGGCATCTTTCATGCTCGAGTCGAAATAGCTCTGGCCGTTGGCCGCCGTCAACTGGTCCTTAATCGACTTCCAGAGCGCAAGAGAGGGGTTGGCCGCGCGTTCTTTGTTCTCTTGTTCGATCTTGGCCTTCTCGATGTCCACCTGGCTCAGGATCTTGAAGCTGGCCGGCGGATTGGCCGAAGTCTTCGCCGTCGCCAGCAACTGGTCGAGCCCATCCGCGCTGCCGTGGAACGTCGAGTAGGCCTTCGTAAGATACGCCTTCACCTGATCGCGGCCACCGGGATTGAGCGAGCCCGCGCCATCGAAAGCCGCCGCCCGCGCAAAGTCATAAAGCGCCGCGCCCTGCTTATCCGGGTTCTTTTCGGCCAGAATCGTCGTTCCGCGCCAGTAGGAAACCTGTCCGGCGTTCGGGTTCGCCGCCAGGCTGGCCGTGAACTCCTTCTCCGCCGTGTCGTTATCCTTCTTCTGCATCGCCACCCAGCCGAGCGTCGTGTGCGCGGTGGCCGTAAACGAAAGCTGCGCCTTCGTCTTCTCCCAGTCCGCGTCGCTCATTTGCGCCGGCTTCTTGGCATCGAGCAGACCTTGTGCCGCCTTTTGCCCGAAGTCGAGATTATCGGGCGTCGGCGACGCCAGCGGCGTCTCAATGGTCGCCCAGTACAGCGCAGTGACGTTGCCGGGATCGGTGGTGAGCAGGTCCTTGGCCGCGTTGATCGCATCCTGCGGCTTGCCGGCCTGCGCGTACGTCGTCACAAACAGGGTGCTGCGCTGGTTCTTGTAATCGGACGTGGGGTACTTTTCCGCCCACGACTTCAGCAGATCGACCCGCTTGGCGGGATCGGTCTCTTTGGTGATCGAGACATAGAGGTCATACTCGGCCCGATCTTTCCATTGCGGTCCGTTCTGCGCCTGGCCGAACACACTGCCCGCGCCCATTGTGAGCAGCAGAGCCATCACGGCGCCCGCCGCGCTTGCTTTCACCGCCGAATTCCGTTTCATCGAGAAAAACACCAGCACCCTCCCCATCACTATTATGATTCGCTTCTTCCGTCCGGCTGCCGCGCAACAGGCGTCTGATTCGGGAATTCGAGGCCGGATGGTTTTCGATGCAATTGCGGAGTATATCGGAACGCCTCCGTCTGCCGCAACACACCCCCACCTTCCGCCATGCCCGGTTGCCTCCACCCGTGTCCGGTATCAGACACCCCTATCATCCTGCCCGATCATCCTGATAGATGCCTCCCGGTCCAAAGTTGTTCCCGTGACAGGCACAATTCTCCTGACGCTTCCGGAGAACCTACTTCAAACTCTTAAGATAAGCCATTACCGCCCCGGCGTCTTCCTCGGTCAGCTTGTAGGCCGGCATGGGAGGATCCGCCGCGTGACCCCTCGGATTCAATCCGGTGGTCAGGAACTTCACGAAGCCTGAGTCGCCCCAGCGCGTCCAGATCCGGCTGGTCGAGGTCAAGTCCGGCGCGCCCGCGTGCCAACCTGGAACCGGCTGGGCCGGTTGAAAACCCAGCGGCCCGCCCTTCATCCACTTGGCCGCATCCGGCTCGCCTTTCGCGTTCTTGGGCGTATGGCAGTCCTGGCACTTGGCAACCTCTTCCACCAGGTACTTCCCGCGCGCAACGGCCGCTTCCTGACCCGGCGCGGGAACGGCCCCGATGGCAAGTAAGGGCAGCAATGTCAGCAGATGCGAAATTCGCATGAGGATATGCTACCGCGAACGCCCGGCGGACGCACGGCGCCGCCGGTCCCTGCACGCCCGGACAAAACGGCCCGTCAATTGAGTAACGAGGCCCGCTCTAAGTTCCGGCCTCCAAAAGGAGCCCTATGCAAACGACGAGAATTCTTTTCCCACTGCTGTTTTCGGCCGTCCTGCCCTTGCTAGGCCAGAACCCCCAGCGAATCCTGGGCGCACCCAATCCCGATGCGGCCCTCCACGAATACCACTTCCCCGGCGGAGGCGATGACATCGTCCGCGTCTTTTACATAAAGCACGCGAACACGCCACAGGAACTCCAGGAAATCGTGACGCTCGTCCGCTCCGTCGCCGACGTACGCCGCTTGTTTACCTACAATGAGCTTCGAGCCTTCGCCGCGCGCGGCACAGCCGACCAGATCGCGCTGGTGGCCTGGCTGGTCGAGCAGTTGGATCAACCGGTCAAATCCGATTCCCCGGCGAAGCCGCCGCACGCGCCGCCCGCACGCTGATTGGGCGTACCATACAAGCGAATCCCATGGCTCAGACTTCTGAAACCTCCCGTGTCGCCCTCCTCGACGGAGCATTCGGCATCGAGAACCTGCGTATCGTCCACCGGCCCAAACCCGAACCCGGTCCCGGCCAGGCACTGGTGAGAATTCACGCCGCGTCGCTGAATTTCCGCGACTACCTGGTCGCCACCGGCCGCTACAACCCGAAGATGCCGCTGCCTCGCGTCCCGCTGAGCGACGGCGCGGGCATCGTGGAGGCCGTGGGCGGCGGTGTCACTCGTGTCAGGCCGGGCGACCGCGTCGCAGGCATCTTCATGCAGACCTGGCTCGACGGGCCGAACCGCGCCGAGCACGGCGCTTCCGCCCTCGGAGGCGCCATCGACGGCGTCCTGGCAGACCACGTTCTGTTCGACGAAAACGGCCTCGTCCACGTCCCCGGGCATCTCTCGCTCGCCGAGGCCGCCACGCTCCCCTGCGCCGCCGTCACCGCCTGGAATGCGCTCGTCGAGCAGTGCCGCGTCAGGGCCGGCGACGTCGTGCTCGTTCTGGGCACCGGAGGCGTCTCGCTCTTCGCGCTCCAGTTCGCCAGGCTTCACGGCGCCCGCGTGATCGCCACCTCCGGCAGCGACGAAAAGCTCGCGCGCGCCATTCAACTCGGCGCCTCCAGCGGCGTCAACTACAAATCCACCCCGGCCTGGGACAAGCGCGTGCGCGAACTGACCGGCGGCCTGGGCGCCGACCACGTCATCGAGGTCGGCGGTACCGGCACACTCCCCCGTTCCCTCGGCGCGGCCCGCACCTCCGGCAACGTGGCCATCATCGGCGTACTGACGGGCATATCGAGCGAAATTAACATCGCCCCGATCCTGCACAAACACCTCACGCTCCATGGCATCTACGTCGGCTCGCGCGCGATGTTCGAGGACATGAACCGCGCCATCGCGCAGCACCAACTTCGCCCGATCGTCGACCGCGTCTTCGAGATGGAAGAAATTCAAGCGGCGCTGCGGCACATGGAATCGGCCGCCCACTTCGGTAAAATCGTGGTCACCCTTCAAGGAGACTGAACCGCATGAGCGAAACGTCAGAGCGCGGCGCCTCGCGCCGGGATTGGTTTAAGGCCGGGGTCGCGGGTCTCGCCGGCTTAGCGGCTCTCAAGCCGGCGGTGGCGCAGACCTCATCGCCCGCCTCGGAATCCGTCATCGGAATGAAGTTCGAGGCCAAGCCAGAGATCCGCCTGGGCATGATCGGCCTCGGCGGCCGGGGCGGCGGCATGATCCATAACTACCTCGCCGTCGATAACCTCCGCGTCACCGCCGTCTGTGATATCGACCACTCCAAAGCGCTGGCCGCTCAAGCCGCCGTGGAGCGCGCCGGCCAGCACCCCCCCGCCGTCTACGGCAAGACCGAGCGCGACTTCGAAAACCTCGTCCGCCGCGACGATGTCGACTTCGTTTACATCGCCGCGCCCTGGGACTGGCACGTGCCGATGGCGGTCGAGGCTATGAAGCAAGGCAAGCACGCCTGCATCGAGGTTCCCGCCGCCACGACCATCGAGGACTGCTGGAAGCTCGTCGACACCTCCGAGCAGACCCGCCGTCACTGCCTCATGATGGAGAACTGCTGCTACGGCTACACCGAACTCCTGGTGCTCAACATGGTCCGGGCCGGACTGTTTGGCGAACTTCTGCACGGCGAGGGCGGCTACCTCCACGACCTGCGCGAAATCCTGTTTGAGGACCGCGGCGAGGGTCTCTGGCGCCGCTTCCCGCACACCAGGCGCAACGGCAATCTCTATCCCACCCACGGCCTCGGCCCGCTGGCCAACTACTTCGGCATCAACCGCGGCGACCGCTTCGACTACATGGTCTCCATGAGTTCCCCCCAGCGCGGCCTCGACGCCTGGCGCGAACAACATGTCCCGCGCGACAGCCCGAAATGGCGCGAACGATATATCTGCGGCGACATCAACACCTCGCTCATCAAGACCGTAAACGGCCGCACCATCACCCTCGGCCACGAAGTCGTCAATCCCCGTCCCTACAGCCGGGTCAACGCCCTGCACGGCGAGAAGGGCCTGTTCCGCGACTATCCGCCGCGCATCTACTTCGACGGCCAGCCGGGCGGCGAGAAATATTCGGACATCGACCAGTACAAAGCCGGCTACGAGCACCCCCTCTGGAAGCACCAGGGCGAACTGGCTCGCAAACTCGGCGGCCACGGCGGCATGGACTTTCTGATGGTCTACCGGCTCATCGAGTGCATGAGGGAAGGACTCGCCCCGGACCTGGACGTCTACGACGCCGCCGCCTGGAGCGCCCCCGGACCGTTAAGCGAAATGTCGGTCGCACAAGGCAGCGCGCCGGTGAAATTCCCCGATTTCACCCGCGGCCGGTGGAAGGAACAGCGCGGCTGGCTGGTGAATTCCTAGCCGCCCTAATCGATTTCTGCTATTGTTTCGGGCGCCGGGCTCACGCATTATCGCTCCCATGAACCTGATGAAACGTCTGCTCGCCGCCTCGTTCGCCGTCTCGGCCTTCGCTGCAGCGCCTGAGCCGGTCACCATTCAAGGTTGGGTCATCGATTCGTCGTGTACATTCACCCAGAACCTCGCTAAACCGATCAGCGCCGAGTGCGCAGTGGCCTGTGCGCGCAAAGGTTCTCCGCTCGTCATTCAAACCTCGGACGGGACCATCTATCTCCCGATCGCCGGCAAGATGCCCGCGGCCGGCCAGAACGCCCGCCTCATGCCCTTCGCCGGCCGGGAAGTCACCGTCACCGGAGTTCCCTACGAACGCGGCGGATCGCGCGCGATCGTGATTCAATCCATCGCTCTGAAAAAGTGAAGGGTGTTGCCATCGCCCGGTGCTGCCTTCGTACCTGGGAAGACTGAAGCATGCCGGATCAAACCTCGAACGTCTTGGTTTTGTTCTATTCCCGGGACGGCGCGGTTGAAGCTCTGGCCAAGGCAATCGCCGAAGGGGCTCGCGAGGCCGGGCAGAGGTGCGCCTCCGCTGCGCGCGTGAAACCTTACTCCGCCGGTGTCCGGTCCGCGTTCAGCGCCGCGCCGACAATGGCGACCTCGTTCGACGAGGGGACAACCTCGAAAACATAGCCCTGAAACGGGCTCATTTTCACCGTGTCGTTCAGGAAGCGTCCAAGGATCTCCAAGTCGACATGTTTCGAATTCGGGCCGGTGATGAAGAATTTCCCCGGTCCGCTCAAATGAATCATCGACGCCGTCGCCGCGGCCAGTGCCCGGTGCCAGAGGGCCACAAACTCCGCGCATCGCGTGTCGCCCTGCGCCGCCTGCGCGAACACCTCTTCGGGCTCGAGGTCCAGGAACCGCAGACGCATCGCCCGATGCCCCATGATGCCCTCCAGGTGCCCCACACCGCCGCAGCCGCAGAAGCGCTCTTTCGGGTCGAGGGAAACCACCATGTGGCCGCCTTCCCACATACCTTCGGTCCACGGATACTGTCCGTAGCCGATCCCGTTGCCGAGCGTCCAGACCCGCACCATCCGGTCAAGTTGCCCGCGCGTGCCGGCAAGTCCCGCCGCCACGATGTCGGCGTCGTTATACACAGAGACGGGAGCGTCAATCCCGTGCATGTGCAAAAAGTCGCCAAGAAACCGGCGAATATTGGTGCCCTTTAGTTGCTGCAGATTCGGGGACTCCTCCACCACGCCGTGCCGGATCACACCCGGAAGCCCCGCGCCGACCGCCATCACAGGCTGACCGCTCCCCGCTTTGACTATCAGTTCCCCGATGCACTCGACGATCTGGTCGGCCGGCAGCGAGGCGAGTTCGTCGGCCGTGCATCCCAGCAAAGGTTCGGTAAACGGCTTGCCGTTCTGCCCGCCGTCCTCGACCATGCCGGCCACCACCCGGTCGGATACCAAAACGCCAATTGCGCGCCGCATGAGTTATAGCCTCGTCAGCTTATTCAGGCCGTTAAACGCCGCCGCCTTGTAACACTCGGCCAGTGTCGGGTAATTAAACACTGTGTTTATGAAGTATTCCACCGTTCCGCCCAGAATCATAACCGCTTGGCCGATGTGAATCAACTCCGAGGCGCCTTCCCCGATGATGTGCACGCCAAGCACCTCCCGGGTCTCGCGGTGAAAAATGATCTTCAGCCGGCCCGCCGTATCACCGCGAATTTGCCCGCGCGCGATCTCCCGATAATACGACAGGCCCACCTCGTAGGGAACGTCTTCGTCCGTAAGTTGTTCTTCCGTTTTGCCGACAAAGGAAATCTCGGGAATGGTGTAAATGCCGTACGGATAGTTTGCCGGATTCGACTTCAGCTGCTTGCCTACCGCGTGGGCGGCGGCGATCCGGCCCTGCTCCATCGAAACCGACGCCA
>JAJYAR010000135.1 GCA_021779435.1 bacterium | reverse complement strand
GGTGCTCGGCACCTTCCGGCTCGACGGCATCCCGCCGGCGCCGCGCGGCATGCCGCAGATCGAGGTGACGTTCGACATCGATGCGAACGGCATCCTGCACGTTTCCGCGAAGGATCTCGGCACCGGCAAGGACCAGAAGATCACCATCCAGGGCTCCTCCGGCCTGTCGAAGGACGAGGTCGAGAAGATGACCAAGGAGGCCGAGCTTCACGCCGAGGAGGACCGCAAGCGCAAGGAGTCGGTCGAGACGAAGAACCAGCTCGATTCGACGATCTACCAGCTCGAGAAGACGCTGCGCGAATCGGGCGACAAGCTTCCCGCGAACATCAAGTCGAAGGCGGAGGCGGCGGTCGTCGACGCGAAGAAGGAACTCGAGAGCAACGACACCGCGCGGATGAAGGCGGCCATGGAGAAGCTCAGCGCCGTCGGCGGCGAGCTTTACCAGGAAGCCCAGAAATCCACCCAGGCCGCGGGCGGCGCAGGCGCGTCCGGCGCTCCCGAGGGCGAGGCTCCGAAATCCGACGCATCCGGCAAGAAGCAGGAGAAGAAAGCGGACGTCGTTGATGCCGACTTCGAGGTCGTCGACGAGGACAAGAAGAAATAACCCAATCGAACTTCTGCGCGCTCGCGGTGCCGGTTTCCGGCCCCGGGCGCGCTTTGCTCACACCAATCATCCATCCTTCAACCCAAAACCAAAACAAAATGGCGAACGTGAAAATCAAGCCCATCGGTGATCGTGTTCTCGTCGAACACATCGAGGAAAAAGAGCAGGTCCGCGGAGGCATCATCATCCCGGACTCGGCCAAGGAAAAGCCCCAAGAGGCAAAGGTCATCGCCCTCGGCACCGGCAAGAAGGGTGAGGACGGCAAGGTCACTCCTTTCGAGGTGAAGGTCGGCGATCGCGTGCTCATCAGCAAATACGGCGGCACGGAAGTGAAGCTGGAAGACAAGAAGTACACGCTGGTCCGCGAAGACGACATCCTCGGGGTCATTGCCTGACCCGTGCGACCGTGAGCCTGGAGCGCGAGCGAAACGCTCAAACGCCCGGCACGCGGTCACTCCGTTTCAACTCTCAACACTCATCTTTTAACTAGAATCAAATGGCTGCTAAACAACTCCTGTTCGACGAGGCCGCTCGTCAGAAAGTCCTCAAGGGCGTCGAGATGCTTTCCCGCGCCGTCAAGGTCACCCTTGGGCCGAAGGGCCGCAACGTCGTCATCGACAAGAAATTCGGCTCGCCGACCGTCACCAAGGACGGCGTCACCGTGGCCAAGGAAGTCGAGTTGCCCGATCCGTACGAGAACATGGGCGCCCAGATGGTGAAGGAAGTCGCCTCCAAGACGAGCGACGCCGCGGGTGACGGCACCACGACGGCCACCGTGCTGGCCGAGGGCATCTATCGCGAGGGCCTGAAGAACGTCACCGCCGGCTCGAACCCGGTTTACCTGAAGCGCGGCATCGACAAGGCCGTCGAGGCCGCCGTCGCCGAGCTCGCCCGCATTTCGAAGAAGGTCAACGACCGCGAGGAAATCCGCCAGGTCGCGACCGTTTCGGCCAACTGGGACACCACGATCGGCAACATCATTGCCGACGCGATGGACAAGGTGGGCAAGGACGGCACGATCACCGTCGAAGAGGCGAAGTCCATTGAGACGACGCTCGACGTCGTCGAGGGCATGCAGTTCGACAAGGGCTATCTCTCTCCGTACTTCGCGACGAACGCGGAGGCGATGGAAGCCATTCTCGAGGACGCCTACATTCTCATTCACGAGAAGAAGATCTCCAGCCTGCAGGACCTCCTCCCGCTGCTGCAGACCGTTGCCAAGAGCGGCAAGCCGATGCTGATCATCTCCGAGGACGTCGAGGGCGAGGCCCTTGCCGCGCTCGTGGTGAACAAGATCCGCGGCACGCTGAACGTCTGCGCCGTCAAGGCTCCTGGCTTCGGCGATCGCCGCAAGGCCATGCTCGAGGACATCGCGATCCTGACCGGCGGCCGTTGCATCACCGAGGACCTGGGCATCAAGCTCGAGAACGTCCAGATGAGCGACCTCGGCCGCGCGAAGCGCATCACGGTCGACAAGGAGAACACGACGATCGTCGAGGGTGCGGGCAAGGGCTCCGACATCCAGGGCCGCGTGAAGCAGATCCGCCGCCAGATCGATGAGACGACCTCCGATTACGACCGCGAGAAGCTCCAGGAGCGTCTGGCGAAGCTCGCCGGTGGCGTTGCCGTCATCAATGTCGGCGCCGCGACCGAGACCGAGATGAAGGAGAAGAAGGCCCGCGTTGAAGACGCGCTGCACGCGACCCGTGCGGCCGTCGAGGAAGGCATCGTCGCCGGCGGCGGCGTCGCTCTCCTCCGCTGCGCGAAGGCGATCGACACCCTCACGCTCGAAGGCGACGAGAAGATCGGTTCGCAGATCGTGCGTCGCGCGATCGAGCACCCGATCCGGATGCTCTGCACGAACGCGGGCGTCGAAGGCGCGGTTGTCGTCGGCGAGGTTCTCGCCGGCAAGGGCAACTTCGGCTACAACGTCGCGACCGACAAGTACGAGGACCTCGTGAAGGCCGGCGTGGTTGACCCGACGAAGGTCACCCGCACCGCGCTGCAGAACGCGGCTTCGGTTGCCGGCCTGCTGCTGACGACCGAGTGCATGATCACCGAGATTCCTGAAAAGAAGGAAGCTCACCCGGCCCCCGCCGGCGGTGGCATGGGCGGCATGGACTACTGAGCCGAGGCTCCGGCCCCGGCTGTTGAAGGTTGATGGTTTACGGTCGAAAGACCGGAAACCGAGACCTGAGACGTAGTTCAGTGTTTATTTCACAAAGCGCGTCGCGAAAGCGGCGCGCTTTTTTTGTGACCGTCTTGGAACGACAAGATCCGAGAACCCCAAACCCACGATCTGTTCTCACAGGAGCAAACAGAGGAAACCGAGGCCAACCATCGACGCACGGCGATGGGTAGCGAGCGAGCGCCAGCGAGCCGACCGGCGCACTCCCGGAACCATTTTTGAACCGCGAATGAACGCGAATGAACGCGAATGGACGCGAATGAACGCGAAGCTCCGAGGTAGCGCCGGTCTCGGACCGGCGGAATGGCGGATTGCTGTAGCCGGCCTCCGCAGAGGCCGGGGATCGTGATCGGGGGTAGGGCGGGACCGCTGGGCCCGCCGGGACTGGGAGCTACACCTCGGCCACGATCACGACATAGTTCTTGCCGTAGTGACGCGCGCACTTCGGGCAGGTCGTGTAGTACATGAACTCCCGCTTGATCGTGTGGCCGCGCGACGTCACCCACGCCGACATCTCGCGGCACCATTGACCTGTGTTCCGGTACGGCCCTTCGAACACCTTCGAGAGAAAATGTCCGCTGACCTGGACGTTCTCCGCGCCGGGAACCTCCTTCGTCACCTCGATGTAGAGATCCATGTTCCACCTCGAGGTGTGGTCCGACAACACAGCGGGTGGGGCGGGGGTGAACGCTCCGGCTGCATCGATCCTGAGGAAGGCGCGTTTCATCGCGCTGCCGAAGTTAAGCGGCATGAAAAAGAACGTGCGGACGCGGTCCTTGATGAACCGTTTGCCCTGCCAGTTCATGTCTTTCTCGTCCCAGGATTCTGGTGCGAAACGCGGACAGCATCCGGTTTCGGACGGATACGGATTGTTCATGGGTGGGCCTCAGTTTGGGGTAGAGGATTGGCCGAAGTCTATCGTCGCCGCCACTTGCGGCAAGCCCGCGCGTTGCGGTGCGTGCGGGGCAACGACGCCCCGCCCACGGCTTTGAAACGGGGGCTCAGCGTGCTGCTGCCGGACTGTAATTCAACGTCTGTTCCAGTCCTCGCGCCATGCCCTCGGGCATCTGGAGTTGCCACCCGCCGGGCCCCAGGACCATCGGGATCGTTGTCTTGTGCTCACTCTCCGCGATGTCTGCCGTCTTCGTTTTCAGGTTCACGTGGGTGGGATCGACCTGGGCGCTTTCGAGGACCTGCACCCTCTCCACCTTTCTCAGCAACTCGTCGGCAAAGAGGATTCCGGCAACCTGCTCGGGCGTTCGGCTGCTTCCGATGCGCCTGAGATACTCGAGCGTCTGTGCGTGGTCCACCGGGCTGATCGCAATCAGCCCGCTGAGGGACTCGTCGCCATGGACCGACGCCCATACGAGTGTCTCGAAGGCGGCAGCCGGCGTGTCGCGGCCGGCATTGCGCAGGTCGCCCACATTCACCAGGTCGCGCGTGATGTCGGTGTTCCGCTTCGGTTGTTGTGCGGACGCAGCTGATACGCGGGCTTCGAGGTCCCGTATTTCGGCCCGGAGCCGGGTCATGTCGCCTTCGCGAACGGGCGTCGCGCCTGCCGACGCGGCGGCTCGCGTGGCGGGTGCCGAGCCGGAGGCCGGCGGGGAAACGAGGACGTCGCGTTGTGCACGCAGCCGATCGTTCGTGACGTGGAGCCAGGTTGCGATCGAGCCAAGGACTGCGGCGGCTCCGCACAGGATCAGGACGGTTGTTCTCATGGCGTGGGTGTTCCGGGCTCCCGCTTTTGTCCCTCGACTGAAATAGGCAGGAGGTCTTTCACCGCGTGCGGTCGAACTTCGCCCGTCGTTGGATCGACATTTCGGATGAGGCTGTCCGCCGTGGACTCGGAGAAGTATCCAATTTTCCACTCGCCGGCGATTCGGCGGAGTCTTGCGGTCGCGTTCCCCCGTGGATTCGGGGGGGAGACATTGTCGAGCAACTTCACGCTCGAGAACTCACCGAAACGCGATGTCTCGCTGTCCACGCTCACCACCCGGTAGGCGAGTTTTCCATCCCGCTGCGGGGTGCGCTCAATTACCCGCAACCAGTTTGACATGGGTGTCATCAATTCCCGGAACAGCGGCCCGAACAGGTGCGCGGTGTTGCCGTATTTGGCCTGCACGTCGGCTGGAAGGGACGCGAAGAACGCGTCGAGCTTCTGCTGGCCGGCGGGTTGGAACACATAAGCGGCGCCGAGGGTGTCCCAGTCGCGATTGAACATCGCCCAGGCGATCGTCTCGAAGGCGTTCTCCGGGGTGTCGAACCCTGCGTTTTTCCAGTCGCCCTGCTTCTTCATCCGGGAGGCGGGCGGCGCCGGCTCCTCCGCCGCGGAGAGCTGGGCGCGAAGCTCCTCCCGCCGTGCAGTGAGGCGTGCGAACTCGCGCGTGTCGTCGGCGCTCGCAACGGTGGCGGTTGCCGGCCTGGTCCGGCTGTCGTTTGCCGCCTGCAACTGCGCGACCTCGCGCTGCAGGCGTGTCTGCGTGCGCGACTCCAGCACCACGGCCGTGAGAAGACCGGCCACGACAGCGGTGCCAACGGCGACGATGGTTTTATTCATGGCGAGTGGGGTGAAAATCGTGACGGCACCTGTCACCGCGCCTGCCGTGAGCGCCGCAGTCGCGACGGACGCGGCGAGCCCGGCGGGGGTGGCGGCGGTCGCCTCGGCGGCCAGGGCAGCCATCAGTGCGGCGCCACTGGAATGAATGCCGCGGGCGGCGAACCTGGCGCGGAGACGCTCCACGGCGCGATCCACGCAGGACCGCGCCGCCGTTTCCGTGAGCGCGAGGCGGTGGCCAATTTCCGAATACGAACAGCCGCCGTGGTAGCGCAGCAGCAGTGCCTCGCGTTCCCTCTCCCTCAGTCCGGCAAGGATGTCATCGAGCAGTGGCTCGACGGGCGGCAGCGACGATTGGGCAGGGCGGTTGTCCTCGCGTTCGATTTGATCCATGGCGTGCGCCTCCGTTTCGCGACCGAGTCGACGCGCTTCCTGCCGCAGCGCCTTCATCGCCGCCAACCGCGTCGCCGTGTGAAGCCAGCCAAGCAGACTCGGATGGCTGGCGAGGCGGGGAGCCTTTCGGGCGAGATCGGTGAACACCCGCTGGGTGATGTCCTCCGCCAGGGTTCGGTTGCCGTGCGCCTGCCGGACGGCGATCGAGTACACCAGGCCGAGGTGGCGCTGGACGAACTCGGTGAACGCCGCGTCGTCGCCGGCGTCGGCGTAGCGCCTCAGGAGTTCGGAGTCTTCGCGCATCGAGGTCTGCAAACCAACTCCCGCATCCCCGCAAAACCGCGCACAAAAGGCGAAGGTTTAGCAGCCGCCGCACGCCGGGTAACCGGCGCGCTCCCACCGGCGTCCGGAGATAAAGCTCGGGAAACCGAGCGTTAAGCGCGATAAAGCTCGGAAAGCCACGCTTTATTGCAAAGGACCCGCTTGGGTATAGCCGGGGCCGCTGCCCCCGGAAGACACGCGCCGTCACGCAATGCCGTGCGGCAGAACCGGCCCGGTGACGGGCCTGGGAGCGCGGGCCGCTGGGCCCGACGCCTGCGCGGTGAGGGCACCGCGCCCACGACAACGAACATCAAACATCGAAGGGCGGAAGCGGGCGGGCCGCCCGTTCCCAGAACCCCGCGCCGAATCGAGCCGAAAGGCACCGCGGCCACCGGACCGCCGCTACAACCAATCGGTGTTCGTCAGCGTCCATCCGCGGTTCAAACGACTTGGGCCTGCGTTCCGGGATTTTCATTGTCCGCCCCGGGCCGGTTCCTAGCGTCGACGCCAACGATGAGCCTTGTAGATCAGGTCCGCGCTGCTGGCGTTGTTGGAGCCGGAGGTGGGGGATTCCCCACTCACGTGAAACTCGCCGCTCGTGCCGACACCGTCATCGCCAACGGCGCCGAGTGCGAACCGCTGCTCCACAAGGACGCCGCCGTCATGGAGCGCGAGGCCGCCCAGGTCGTCCGCGGCATGCAGCTTGCGATGGAGGCGGTGGGCGCAGGTACGGGCATCGTCGGCATCAAGGCCAAGAACAAGCACGCCGTCGAAGCGATCGAAGCCGCGTGCGCCGGCACCGCCGTGCGCGTCCATCTTCTCGGCGATTTCTACCCCGCCGGAGACGAGTACGACCTGGTTTACGAAACGACGAAACGGCTCATCCCGCCCGGCGGCATTCCGATCAACGTCGGCGCCGTCGTCTGCAACGTCGAGACCTTCGCCAACATCGCCAACGCCGCCGGAGGCCGGCCCGTCACGCACAAGACCCTGACGATCGCCGGTTGCGTGAAGACGCCGACAACACTCACCGTACCGCTCGGCACGACGCTGCTCGACTGCATCCAGGCGGCGGGTGGCGCGACGGTCGACGACCCGGTCCTCTGCATTGGCGGAATGATGATGGGTGAGACGACAGATC
>JAJYAR010000134.1:2342-7202 GCA_021779435.1 bacterium | reverse complement strand
TGGGGCTCTTGAACGACCGGCCCTCGAGGGGGCCATCGGAGAGGGTCACTCGGTGCGTGGTCGGGTCGAACGTTCCCCTTGTACGGTGCCCGTCGTACAGCGCGTGGATCACCTCCGTGGGCATGAGATTGTTCGGGCCGGCGAGTCGCCGCGTCAGATCCTCGAATGTGGAGTAATGCTTCGTGTCCATGTCGTCGTGGACTTCCCACGGGTGGAGCACCCGACGGTTCTGCGGATCGAATCGCGAGAATTCGCCGTCCAGGTCCCAGTTCCAGCCGCCTTCGTTTCCATTGTCCCAGAACACCACGCTGGGATGGTTCACGTCGCGTTCGACCATCGCGCGGACGAGTTCCCGTCCGACGACCGTGTCGTGCGCATGATGCCAGCCACTCAGCTCATCGAGAACGTACAAGCCAAGCTCGTCGCACGCTTCGAGGAACGCCTGGTCGGGCGGATAGTGCGACATCCGCACCGCATTCATGTTCATCGAGCGGATCAGTCGCGCGTCCTCGTAGCAGTCCTCCCGGCTCAGCGTCCGGGCGGTCTCTGGACGGAAACTGTGGCGGTCGACGCCCTTCAGGAAGATTCGCTGGCCGTTCAGATAGACGCCCTTGCCGGGACGCACCTCGAAGGTTCGGAAACCAAAGCGCTCGGTCGTCGTGTGCAGCACGTCGTTTCCTTTCCGAAGGCTGAGCTGGACCGTGTAGAGGTTCGGCGTCTCGGCGCTCCATAACCGCGGCGAGTCCACCTTCGCCGCCAGCTTCAGGCGTCCCGCCCCGCCCGCCGGAATCGCAGTGGAAAACACGGCTCCGACCGGCTCGCCGGACGCATCGACGATCCGGGCATCGAGCGACGTCGCATCCCGGTCTCCGGCGAGCGCCACGTCTGCAACAAAGCTTCCGTCGGCCCGTGCATCGATCGCGACGTTCTCGATCGACTGCACCGGCGCGGCTTCGAGCCAGACAGGACGGAAGATTCCGCCGAAGACCCAGTAGTCCGCGCTGCGTTCGCCAGCGTCGGTGTCGGGATTGGCCGAATTCTTCGCGACATCGACCTCGAGCAGATTCTCCGGCGCGTCGCCGAAGCTCACGACTGAGGTCACGTCGAAGTGAAAGCGGTAGAACGCGCCATGATGCGTGGGGCCCGCGAGCCTGCCGTTCACCTTCACGGTCGCGTCCGTCATGACGCCTTCGAACACGAGCCGGACGCGTTTGCCCTTCCACGACTGCGGCACGGCAAACCGCACCTTGTACAGGCCATGCTCGTCGCTGCGCGGAACGCCGTCCTGTCCGTAGTTGTACGATCCGAACCCGTGCTGCTCCCAGTTGGAGGGAACGGGAATCGTCGTCTGCTCCCCCGCCCTGCGGCCGCCTGTCACGGAGAACTCCCAGGCAACGGCATCTTCCGGACCGTGGCCGGACAGGTAGTGACGTTCAGTGACCGGCTCAGCGGCGCCAACAAGCGCGGCTGCAAAGGCGAAGAGCAGCGAGCGCATGGCGACCTGAGACACGAGTTTGCCGGGGAAACGCATGATTTTGGGGGAAAGATGGGTTCGAAAGCGGGGAAAGGCGCAGCCAAGGCATCGCTCCGGCGTGCGGCAATGCGAAAACCGAATGGGGGACCGCACGCATCGGCGTGAGGACCTCTCCGCCCACATCACGCGTGGCGCGAGCAAGCTCACCGCCTGCATCGAACCAGCGGGCCGGCGCCCCGGGCCCGGACTACGTTTCCATGATGAGGCGAAGGCTATCAAGCCGGAGCCGCGCCCCGTCGATCGCCGTTTGGGTCTGCGTGAGCCGCTCGGAGGCAAGGGCCACCTCCTCGGGACGGACATGATCGTTCAGCCTGGCGAGGTCGACGAGACGCTGCACTTCGGCCGAGAGCACCTCCTTCGCCTTCGCCGCGGCTGCCGTCTTGATTCCAAGGCTCCGCTCCTCCGCGAACCGGGTCGCGCCGGTCACCATCTCGCGAAGCATCGACGCCGAGAACCCTGGCCGCTCGAGGAATCGATGCAGATCGGCGTCTTTCACGTATCCGGAAAGCGAGGCGGGGTCTCGCTCCTGCGTGAGGTCCGTGCCGCGAAGATCGATGACGACGCGCACCGGCGTGGGAGCAAGGAACCGGTCCACGTGCCACCGCGACTCGGACACCGTCTCCAGCACGAACACCGCCTCGAGCAGGAGATTCGGTGCGCCCGCCGTCACCGAGCCAAACGCGGTTGTGCCCGCCGGCCCTTCAATCAGCAGCCCGATCGCGTCCTCGATCAGCGGATGGTCCGCCGAGAGAAACCGGATGTCCTCGCGCGTGATCGCGCGGCGCCGGTCAAAAGTCGCGAGCATCCCCTCCGAGGGAATCGAGGGAAAGCTCTCGATGTACGCGTGCCCCGGGTCGAGGAAGACGTCGCCCTCCTCGTGCTCGGTGACGCGCACGCCGAAATGATCGAGCAGCGTGTACAGGAAATTGCGAAGATGCGGGTCAGCCTCCGCGTCCTGGATTCGGGCAAGGATCCTGCGCGCCGCCTCGGGATTGAAGGAATTCATCTCGAGCAGCCGGTCCCTGCCCTTCTTCATCTTTGCAGCAAGCTTGTCGCGAAAATCCGCCGTGTCGGCGATCAGTGCCTCCCGCCCTGCCCGCGCCTCCTTCCCTCCGTGTCCGGATGAGAGCGCCAGCTCCAGGAGCCGGGAGCGGAAGGCGTGCTGGAACTCCTCGCCTCCGTGCAGCGGGGTTTCGAAGGCATCCAAGCCGCGGTGGTACCACTCGACAACGCACTCGTCCGCTCCTCCCGTGAGGTACGGGACATGGATCCGGATCGTCTGCTTCTGTCCGATGCGGTCGAGCCGGCCGATGCGCTGCTCGACGAGCCCGGGGTTGAGCGGCAGGTCAAAGAGCACGAGGTGATGGGCAAACTGGAAATTGCGGCCTTCGCTGCCGATCTCCGAGCAGATCAGCAGCTGCGCGCCGTCGGGCTCCGCAAACCACGCCGCGTTTCGATCGCGCTGAACAAGGGCCAGCCCTTCGTGAAAGAGCGCCGTCTTGACCTTGAGTTGCTCCTGCAGCGCCGCCTCGATCGCCGCAACTTTCCGCTGCGACCTGCAGATGAGCAGGACCTTCGCCTTGCGGTGCTCACGCAGGAAGCCTGCGAGCCAGTCGATGCGCGGGTCCTCCCGGAACGAATACCGGATTGCGGCATCGTTGCCCGACTCCTCCGCCTCGAGTTCACGGGCGGCGCGGGCGTGCTGTGCGAGGCTCGCCGCCTCGATCGGCGCCGCGCAGAACTCGCGTTTGGGGAAGCCCTTCATCGCTGCGCGGGTGTTGCGGAACATCACCCGCCCCGTTCCGTGCTGGTCGAGCAGCGTCCGGACGAGCGCATCCCGTGCTCCGGGCCGGTCCGCGGCGAGCGCGTCGAGGTGCTCCTTCAGCCGCTCGGGATCGCGGTCGAAGATCGCCATCAGAGCGGCCCTGTCCTTCGTTTTCAGCGGCTTTCCGTCGATGATGCGCGCAGCCACCTCGGCGACCGTTCCGAAACGTTCCGTCTCCGCCACGTACTTTTCGAAATCGCGGTGCCGATCGGGATCCAGGAGCCGCAGACGCGCAAAATGCCCCGCCAGACCGAGCTGCGTGGGCGTTGCCGTCAGCAGCAGCAGCCCCGGCGTGCGCGACGCCAGCTTCTCGACGAGGTCGTACTCCGGACTCGTCTGCCCGGGAGCCCAGGCGAGGTGATGCGCCTCGTCCACGACGATCATGTCCCAGCCCGCTTCGATCGCCTGGTCGCGGCGGCGGTCGTCGCGCGCGAGGAACCCGATGCTCGCGAGCGCCAGCTGGCTCGCCGCGAAGGGGTTCAGCGAAGCATCGCTCTCCTCGAGCGCGGCACAGCGTGCCTCGTCGTAGATGCTGAACCACAGGTTGAACCGGCGGAGCAGTTCGACGAACCACTGGTGCGTCAACGACTCCGGAATCAGGATCAGCACGCGTCGCGCCTGTCCGACCGCGAGGAGCCGCTGCACGATGAGGCATGCCTCGATTGTCTTCCCAAGCCCCACCTCGTCGGCAAGCAGCACGCGCGGGATCTGCCGCGACGCCACTTCGTTGAGAATGTGGAATTGGTGCGGAATCAGCTCCACGCGTCCGCCCAGATAACCGCGCACCTCCGAACCGCGCAACCGGGCCTCCACCTGAAGCGCCCGCAGCCGCAGGTCGAAGACTTCGCTGGGATCCGCCTGCCCGGCCAGGAGCCGCTCGAGCGGCGACGCCAGGCTCGTCACGTCCGAAACAGCGTCCTCGCGCACACGCCG
The DNA here is from genome assembly GCA_021779435.1 of bacterium. Next base: position 2,910 of record JAJYAR010000134.1, on the reverse strand, counting down.
GCCCGGGCCGACGTACACGAGCAGCCCGTCTTCCTCGTCGACGCGCTCGATCATGAGTTTCGTGCCGTCGCGCGTGGTCACTGTCTCCCCGACCTGAAACTGCACCCGCTTGAGCACCGGGGTGCCAAGAGCGTAGAGCCGGCGCTCCTTCGTGGCGGGAAACTCGACCGAGATCCGGCGGGCCTGAGGATCGACGGACGCGACCACCCCGAGCCCGAGTTCAGGCTCGCGCTCGCTCACGCAACGTTGACCGACGACGCCAGGTTCCATGCCTCGCAATGAGCCGCGTCATGACGCGACTTTCAATCGCGAAGCTTCCCCACGGCCCCAAACCCCGGCCACGCCACGGCCGGGCGCAACGTCGGCGTTGAACGTTCGAACTCAATGTCGTGGCTGCAAGCGCCAGCGAGTGGTCTGTCCGGCGTCGGGTGCCTCGCCGGGCAAGGCACCGGGGTCTGCGGACCCCGGCTACAACAGACCAGCCGATCCGGTTCCCTCGCCGTTCCCAAGCCGTGCCTTTGACTTCCAGCGCGGAGACCGTCCCAATTCGGCATGGACGTTGATCGCG
>JAJYAR010000134.1:0-2332 GCA_021779435.1 bacterium | reverse complement strand
ACCCACGAGGAGGTCGTGACGGGCGCGAGGCGTGCGCTGCTCGAAGAACTCGGCATTGACGGCACCGAACTCGGAGAGGCGTTCCTGGCCTCTGCCATCGGCCCGCGCGTCCGCGTCGGCGGCATCCGCGCCGGGCTGGCCAAACTGGCCGTGGACCACGTTTCCGCCGCCGTCCCCGAGGCAGGCATCCGCTTTGGCAGCTACATGGAGCCGAGCGATGAAGTGACGATCCTGCTTCCGGGCTCGGTGAAGCTCGCGGAGAACGTCGACCTGCCGGTGCAATCCCCAGTCCTGCTGAAACTTGGCATCTTCGTCGCGGACATCGCTAATCGCGGGGCGTCGGCCGTTGCCGCGGACCTCCGCCGCCGCAAGCCCGCCGGCACCGCCGAGATCGAGAAGCGGCTCCGGGAAACCCCGCCGAAATACGAGGGGTGGCATCGCCTGGCGCAGGCCGACATCGAGCGTGCCGTGCATCCGGCGCCTCCGCTGGTCACGGACCGCAAGGACGTCTTTCATCGTATCCGGATCGCCTGCACGCACGCGGTCGACCGGACGCTCCTCGACGGACTCGCGCAGCGGAACCCGGGCATCCTCGATTACCTGCAGTGCTTTCCCCTCGCCCGCTCGATGAGGCGAAAAGTCGTCGCGTGGCTCGGCCCGACAAACTCGGGCAAGACCCACGAGGCCATTCTCACCCTGCGCGACGCCGCGAGCGGCATGTACCTCGGTCCGCTGCGCCTGCTTGCGCTCGAACAACGCGACCGGCTCTCGGAACTCGGCCGCCCGTGCTCGCTGATCACGGGAGAGGAACGCGACAGCGTTTCCGAGACGCACTCGTCGCGGACCGTTGAGATGACCGATTTCTCGCGCCGTTTCTCCGTGTGCGTGCTGGACGAGATCCAGCTGGCGTTCGATCGCGACCGCGGCTGGGCCTGGGTTGCCGCGTACTGCGGCGTCGCGGCCGACACGCTGATCGTGACCGGGCCCGACTCGGCCGAGGCGGTGATACGACGGCTGGCCGAGCTGTGTGGCGATGAACTCGAGATCCGCCATCGCGTTCGTCAGGGCGCGCTTGAATTCGAGGGTGTCCTCGATTGGCGCCACGTGCCTCCGCGGTCGGCGGTGATCGGCTTCTCGCGGGCCATGGTCCTCGAGCTGAAGACGATGTTCGAGTCGCGCGGACACCGGGTGTCCGTGATCTACGGCAATCTCTCCCCGGAGGTGCGACGCAACGAGGCGCGCCGGTTCCGCGAGGGCGAAGCGGACATCGTCGTTGCAACCGACGCCATCGGCCTCGGGCTCAACCTTCCGCTCGATCGCGTGATCTTCTACGAGACGGACAAATTCGACGGTGAGATCAACCGCCGGCTCGAGACGTCGGAGCTGTTGCAGATCGCCGGACGGGCGGGCCGGGGGCCAGGGGCGACCGGCTGGGTCGCCGCCTTCTCGTCACGCGATGCCAGGCGGATCGAGGCCGCGCTCGCGCAGCCTCAGCAGACGCCCGCGCTGGACCATCTCCCCGCCGCGCCGACGACGATGCACATCCGCTCCATCGCCGACCACCTCGGGCTGGACCGGCTCGTGCCGATCCTGGAGTTCTTCCGGACGAGGCTGACGTTCCCGTCAGGCACGTTCTTTCCCGATGTTCAGGATGACGTGTACGTCGCCGCCGAGCTGGTCGACACGTACGCGGCGTCCCTGCCTGTCGAAAAACGTTACGCGCTCGCCTGCACGCCGCTCGACCTGGACGAGCACCTCTTTCGAAACACCTTCGCCGAGTGGCTCGAACTGCTCAACGCCGGCAAGACCGTGGCGTTCCCGCGCAGGGTGGATACCGGGGGTGGACTCGAATCGCTGGAGGAAACGCTGAAGCTCACGACCGTGTACCGGTGGCTCGCGTTGAAGTTCCCGGAGGCGTTCACCGACGGCGAACACGTTGACGAGATTCGCCGTGAGGCGACGGAGCAGACGCAGCAGATCCTGCGCAGGCATTGGGGAAGGCAGGGACTCACCCGCCGCGAGTGCACGCACTGCGGTCGCGCGCTGCTCCCGAGTTCGCCGCACCGCACCTGCCGCGAGTGTCACATGGAAGGCTACGAGTAGAACACACCAAGACACGGCCGGCCCAGCGGTCCGGCCCTACCCCCCGAATTAGGCAAACGACAATGTCCGCGCGGCCCGATGACAGGGAGGAATCGCTCAGCCCGTCGGGGTGGTTGGCGGAATCGCTCAGCGCGCCAGGGTTTGATGGTAGGGCGGGACCGCTGGGCCCGCCGGGTTTGGGTATTGGTATTGTCGCGACACGCCGACGCCGCACCCAGCCCGAACCGAG
>JAJYAR010000133.1 GCA_021779435.1 bacterium | reverse complement strand
AACTCCCGACCTTCTTCCTGCGTCACCATGCCTGAAATCATTTCATTCGAACTCAATGACCAGCCGGTACGGGTGAATGTGGATCCCGACCGAACCCTGCTGTGGGTCCTTCGCACCGATCTCGGACTCACGGGCACGAAGTTCAGCTGCGGCATCAGCCAGTGCGGCGCCTGCACCGTGCTCGTCAACGACAAGGCTGTCCGGAGCTGCGCCGAAACCGTGAAGTCGGTCGCCGGCAAGAAGGTCCGGACGATCGAGGGACTTGCGAAGGACGGGAAGTTGCACCCGATCCAGGAGGCGTTCGTGAAGCACGACGCCCTGCAGTGCGGCTTCTGCACGCCGGGCATGATCCTCACGGCATACAGTTTCCTGAAGGAGAACCCCCGGCCGACGCGGGCGCAGATCATCCAGGCGATGGATCACAATCTCTGCCGTTGCGGCGCGCATCCCAGGATTGTGGATGCGATTGCCGAAGCCGCCGGTGCAATGAAAGGAGCCGCGTGACCATGAACTCGTCCAATCTTCCCACTCACGACTTCAAGGGCGTTCCCGCCTCCGCGGATATCCGGCTGCCGAGCCGTCGCGAGTTCATTCAAAGGCTCGCCGGTGGTCTCGTTGTCTTTGTCGCCGCGGGCCCGCTGCTGCGCGGCGCGGAATCCGAGGCCGCGCGGCCGATGCGCACGCGCATGTCGGTGCCGACCGACTTCAATGCATTCCTTCGCATCGGCGAGGACGGACGCGTGACCTGCTTTACCGGCAAGATCGAGATGGGGCAGGGCCCGGTCACCTCGCTGCCGCAGATGCTGGCGGACGACCTCGACGTGTCGCTGGACTCAATCGACATCATCATGGGCGACACCGAGCTTTGCCCGTACGATGCCGGCACGTGGGGTTCACTGACGACGCGTGAGTTCGGCCCGAAGATGCGGGCCGCTGCCACCGAGGCGAGGGCGGTGCTCCTTCAACTCGCGTCCGAGTCGCTCGCTGTCCCGGTTGCCGCCCTCGCCGTTCGCGACGGCGTGGTGTTCGTCCGCGACAATCCCGACAAGAAGGTCACCTACGGCGAGCTCACGAAGGGAAAGCGGATCGAGCGTCACATCACCGACAAGCTTCCGCTGAAGACGCCTTCCGAATTCAAGGTGGTCGGCAAGTCTTTCCCGCGCCGCGACGCCCGCGACAAGGTCACGGGCAAGGCGCAGTACACCGGCGACATCCGGCTGCCGGGCATGTTGTATGCGCGAGTCCTGCGCGCGCCGGCGCACGGTGCGGTGCTCAAGAGCGTGGACACCGGCGCGGCGAAGGCGATGGCGGGCGTCCAGGTCGTCGAGGACGGCAAGTTTGTCGCCGTGCTGCATCAGCTGCCTGACGTCGCCGAGGAGGCGCTTGGAAAGGTGAAGGCGGAGTTCGATCCGTCTCCGTCAAAGCTCAACGACCGGAATATCTTCGAACATCTCCAGAATGCCGCGACGCCGGCACGTACGGTGGCGTCCGGTGGCAGCGTGGACGAAGGTCGCAAACTCGTCGCGCGGCCGCTCGATGCGACCTATCTCAACAGCTACGTGGCGCACGCGCCGATGGAGACGCACACGGCGATTGCCCGGATCGAGGGTGACAAGGCGACGGTCTGGGCCTCGACGCAGAATCCGTTCGGCGCGCGCGAGGAGATCGCGGCCGAGATCGGGTTCCCGTCCGCCAACGTGCGCGTGATCACGCCCTTCGTCGGCGGCGCGTTCGGCGGAAAGTCCGCGAACGGGCAGGCGGTCGAGGCGGCTCGTCTGGCGAAGGCCACCGGCAAGCCCGTGCAGGTGATGTGGACTCGCGAGGAGGAGTTCTTCAACGACACCTTCAGGCCGGCGGCGGTGGTCGAGATCAAGTCGGGCATCGACGCCTCGGGGAAGATTCCGCTGTGGGATTACACCGTCCGGTTCGCGGGCGATCGTGGTTCGGGACTTCCGTATGCGCTCGCCAACCACCGCACGCGGTCGGTGGGAAACTTCAACGGCCCCGCGGGCGTGCATCCCTTTGCCGTAGGCGCGTGGCGCGCTCCGGGATGCAACACCAACGCCTTTGCGCGTGAGTCGCACATCGAGCGTCTGGCGGCGCTGGCCGGCGTGGATCCGATCGAGTTCCGACTTCAGCACACGACCGATCCGCGGATGATCCGCGTGCTCAAGGCCGTTGCCGAGATGGTCGATTGGAAGCCGGCGAAGGGACCGAGCGGCCGCGGCTTCGGCGTTGCGTGCGGTGCCGATGCAGGCTCGGTCGTCGCGACGATTGCCGAGGTCGAGGTCAACAAGACCGACGGCACGATCAAGGTGACGCGTGTGTCGTGCGCCCAGGAGATGGGCGTCGTGGTGAACCCGCAGGGTGCCACCCTCCAGATGGAAGGCTGCATCATGATGGGTCTGGGCTACGTGCTCACGGAAGAGATCCGGTTCGATGCCGGCGCGCTCACCGACACCAATTTCGACAACTACACGCTCCCGCGTTTCTCATGGATGCCGAAGATCCAGACGAAGATCCTGAAGGCCGACGACATCCCCTCACAGGGTGGCGGCGAGCCGGCGATCATCGTCATGGGCGGCGCGATTTCGAACGCGGTGTTCGACGCGACGGGCGCCCAGATCAATCAGCTGCCGATGACGCCCGACCGTGTGAAGGAAGCGTTGAAGAAGGCGACGCCGGCCTGAGCGCGTTGCCCCGCCCGTAGGCGCAGATTTGTCTGCGATGGATTGGGGGGGCGGGTGCGTGGGCAGACCGGGTCGCAAATAAATTTGCTCCTACAGGGAGGCGCGGGCCGGGTCGGCCCGGCCGCCCGATTCTTCGCGGACCGAAAGCCTCAGCCGCAGTTGCCGGCCTGTTCCATCGCTTTCTTCATCTCCTCGGGGCTGGGATCGCGAAGGTGGGTGGCTACGCCCCAGCGGTGCCCAAACGGATCCTCGAGGACGCCGTAGCGATCGCCCCAGAACTGGTCGGCAATCGGCATGATCACCTTCGCACCGGCCTGGACCGCCTTCTCCCCGAACGCGTCCACGTCCTCGACGTAGAGGTGCAACGTCACGGGTGTGCCCTTCAGTGTCTTCGGGCTGACGGAGCCCCATTCCGGGTACTCGTCGACCAGCATGATTGTGGAATCGCCGATCCGCATCATTCCATGCATCAGCTTTCCGTTCGGGTCCTGCATGCGACCGAGTTCGACCGCATCGAAGGCCCGCTTGTAGAAATCCATCGCCTCGCCGCCTCCTGAGCAGACGAGGTGTGGCGTGATCGTGTGCATCCCTTCGGGGATGGGCTTTGCCGTGGTGGGAGTTTCGAGTGTGGATGTTTCGTTCATGTGGGTGTGGGGAACCCGGCAATTCACGACGGACGATGCACGCGTCAACCGGACCGGCTCCTTTCTCGGGTCGGGAATTCCTCGGACTTTCTCATCCCAAATCCGTCCGACCCGGAGGAAGGGGCGGGCGGGTCGGCGAGCGGGCGTTCGGCTTTGCGCTTGCCGGCGGGCCGGGAGTCTTGGGAAAGTGACGCCTTCGTGGGCACTCGTACGCCCGGTTCAAAACTCATTCCATCATCCTCTCATGGCTCGTTTCACGCGCATTCAGGTTCTCAACACGATTTACGACATCAGCGTCGTTCCGGTTTTCTACCACCCTGACCTCGAGACGGCCAAGAACGTCGTCGCCGCCATCAGCCGGGGCGGCTGCAAGCTCGTCGAATTCGTCAACCGTGGTGATCACGCGTTCGAAGTCTTCTCGGAGCTGGACCGTCACTTTGCGAAGGCCGATCCCTCGCTGATCCTCGGCGTCGGTTCGATCGTCGATCCGTACACGGCGGCCCTTTACATCAACTGCGGCGCGAACTTCGTCGTCGGCCCCTCCCTCAACGAGGAGGTCGCGGAGATCTGCAATCGCCGCATGGTGCCGTACTCCCCGGGCTGCGGCAGCGCGACCGAGGTTTCCGAGGCGCAGTCGCTTGGCTGCGAAATCGTGAAGGTGTTTCCCGGCAAGGAAGTCGGCGGTCCTGGATTCGTGAAGTCGGTCATGGGGCCGATGCCCTGGACGCGGATCATGCCGACGGGCGGTGTTGAAGGCACGGAAGAGTCGATGACCGCCTGGCTGAGCGCCGGGGTTGCCGCGATGGGCATGGGCAGCAACCTGATCACGAAGGAGCTTCTTGCCGCGAAGGACTGGGCCGGCATCGAGAAGAAGGTTCGCGAGACGGTTGAGCGCGCGAAGGCCATCAAGGCCAAGCTGAAGCGCTGACGCGCGATTGGAGCGCAACCGCGAAGTGCGCGAAGAGACGCGAAGGTCCGAGCAGCCACACGCCTTCGCGTTCATTCGCGCCCTTCGCGGTTACCTTGCCTTGGTCTGGAGATTGTGAATTGAGGCGCGGCCGGCCCAGCGGTCCGGCCCTACCCCAAGGCAGTAGCACAGAGAGCACGGAGCCCCGACACAGAGTTCACAGAGAATAACTCAACCTGCCGAATGACTGATGGCCGGGACGGAGTGAATTGAGGTAGGGCCGGACCGCTGGGCCGGCGGTCTGTGGTCGAAAACGCGGGGCACCCCGCCCACAGCGCGATTGGAGCGCAACCGCGAAGTGCGCGAAGAGACGCGAAGGTCCGAGCAGCCACACGCCTTCGCGTTCATTCGCGTCCTTCGCGGTTACCCTGCCTTGGTCTGGAGATTGTGAATTGAGGCGCGGCCGGCCCAGCGGTCCGGCCCTACCCCAAGGCAGTAACACAGAGCTCACAGAGAATACCTTGACCGGTGTTAGCCCAATCTTGGGGTTCGCACTGTTTCGTGCAGGTGAGAGTTGTCGCGGGAGCCTCCGGCTTGGCTCGGGTTGGGCCTCTGTGGTCTCTGTGGCAAATTCCGTAACCAGGCATTGAATGCCAATACGTCCGGGTCGGGTGGTCAGTACTCGGGCGTGGGGCCGGGCTTCGAGGCGACGAATTCGCCCATGCGACAGGCGGCGGCGAGGGCCTTGCGCGGGGCGATGTTGCGCAGCGAGGCGGAGAGCAGGGACGCGAGAAAGGCGTCACCGGCGCCGACTGTATCCTGAACCTTGACGCGGCGCGCGGGCTCCCAGAGCCATTCGCCGTCCCAGAGCAGGCCGGCGCCAGCGGCGCCCGCGGTCACGCAGATCCGCTCGATCGCGTGTGTGTCGCCCAACACGCGAGCGGCGCGTTCGATGTCACCGGGGCCTCGCAGCCGCCGGCGCGTGATTGTGCCCAGCTCGTCCTCGTTGAGCTTCAGCAGATGGGCGCGCCGCACCGCGAAATGGACGGTCTCCGGCGTGGCGAACGGCGGACGCAGGTTGAGGTCGAGGACGCGAAGCGCTGCGGGCCAGGCATTGAGGAGCGTGTCGAAGGTGGCGCGGTTCGGCTTCTCGCGAAGGGCGAGCGTCCCGAAGACGATCGCGGAAGGAGGCGTGGAGCGGGCCAGTCCGGCCGGTACCGGGATGCGGTCCCAGGCGACGGCTTGCCCGATGGTGTACGACGCGGCGCCATTCGCATTGATCTCAGCACAGACGGTGCCGGTTGGCCGGCGCGGGAGACGCGCGACAGTGGTCGTCGTCACGCCCCACGCCGTGAGCCTGCGAAGGAGTTCGTCGCCCAGGAAGTCGCGGCCGACGGCACTCAACAGCCGCACGGGCATGCCCTGTCGTCGAAGGTGGTAGGCGACGTTGAGCGGAGCGCCTCCGGGGAAGAGGCCGCCGGGAAGGACGTCCCAGAGCGCCTCGCCGAAACAGGCGACGGATGGTTGCGGGTTCACGTTGTAGGTGGGGGCGGTGCGCATGTCGGTTTGAACAGTGTGTTGGGCGAGACGCGTGCTGCGACGCAAATGCTGCCCGAGGTGGAGCCCCGCTATCCCCGGCGGGTTGGGTTTGAGCTCAAGTGCGACGACACAGGCGGCCCGAGCCCCGCGAGGCCGGGGCAGCGCGCGCCTCAGATGGCAGTTGGGCATAAGTTGCGCTGAATGGGTCGCATCGGAAGCTGCTGAAGCGCAAGTAGTGAAGGAATGGGTACTTCCCGCGGTAAACTCCGCGTCGTTTTTGCCGAAGCAACGGAGGATGATCTCATGGTCCAGTGAATACGAAACAGGCGTCGCGTCCGTGGATGCGGACCACAGGCGGCTGATGGAAGGCTTGAATGAGCTGGAGCAGGCGCTTTCGAGCGGGTCTGGCTCAAGGCGGATAGGCGAGGTGCTCGCATTCCTGGCGAGCTATGCGGCGGACCACTTTGCGCGGGAGGAAGCGTGCATGAACCGCTTCAATTGTCCCACCGCTATTGCGAACAAGGCGGCGCACCGCGACTTCATCATCAAGTTCACCGCCGCGCAGTCCCGGATCGAGAAGTCTCCGAATTCGGCCGCGTTGATCGCGCTGCAGGTGCATCGGGAGCTGAGCGACTGGATCGTGAATCACATCCTTCGCATCGACTCCGCGCTGAAGACCTGCGCGCCGAAGGGTGCCCGCCTGTAGTCGGGCGCGCGCGTCCGGCGAGGCGGTTCCCCGGTAGGAGCAAATTCATTTGCGACCCGACCGGGGTGGAAACGGCCCCGGGGCTCCCGATCCATCGCAGATAAATCTGCTCCTACAAAACTGGCATCGGGCGTCCGCGGGATGGGCAAATTCATTTGCGACCCGACCGACGTTGGGCCCGGCAACGGCGTCCCCCGGTAGGCGTCAGGCGAGGATAACCGGGGGGGCCTATGTCGAGATTTTCGTGAACAGCTCGCCGGCGCCGGTGGCGTTCGGCTGTTTCGGCACCCTGTGACGCAGGCTCAGCCAGCAGAGGTACAGCAGCGGGAATATTCCGCCGACGATGAATACGACGTCGCCCGGCAGCCGCAGCCATTCGAGGAGCGCGTTGGTGTCGTTCTGGAGGAACTTCAGGCTGCGTGCCTCGTAGTAGCCGTGGTTGATCGATTCAAACAGCTGCAGGATTCCGAGCGGAAACAGCGTCACGAAGACCATCCAGGCCAGCCCGATGTTCAGAGACCAGAAACTGATCTTGGCGGCGCGGTCGGACCAGCGGTCGGCGGGGATCATGTATCGCAGGCAGAACAGGGCGAGGCCCACCGCGAGCATTCCATAGACGCCCATCATGGAAGCATGGCCGTGATTCGCGGTGAGCGCCGTGCCGATTTCGTAGTAGGAAACGATGGGCAGGTTGATCAGGAAACCGAAGACGCCCGCGCCGA
>JAJYAR010000132.1 GCA_021779435.1 bacterium | reverse complement strand
TCGTATGAGAACTTTCGCGAGATGGTGGAGAAGCTGCTGGAGGCGAAAGCGATTTGCGTGGTGGGGGCGGAGCAGTTGGCGGGGACGATTGCGGGGATGCTGGTGGATCGGACGGCAGCGCGGGAGGTGGGTGAGCGCGGGTTAGGGGTATTTGAGGCGCAGGCGGGGGCTACGGGGCGGACGGTGGCGGCTTTGATGGAGATGCTGCGGGGTGGGCGATGAGTAAGAGGGGGGTGGGGGCGAGGCCGATTGCGCGGCCGTGGCTGCGGGCGCTGGCTCCGGTGTATGGGGCGGTGACGGGGTTGAAGCGACGGCTGGTGGGGTGGGGGTTGCTGAAGCGGCGGTGGCTGAAGGACCCGGTGATCAGCGTGGGGAGCTGCTCGGCGGGGGGCGCGGGGAAGACGCCGGTGGTGCTGTTGCTGGAGAAGATTCTGAGCAGGCGGGGGTATGCGGTAAGGATATTGACGCGGGGGTATGGGCGGGAGTCGACGGCGGTGGAGCGGGTGGATGCGGCGGGGAATGCGTTTCCGTCCTTGCATGTCGCGACGGCGGTTTTTGCATCGATTCGCTTGCACGCCCTTCTGTCCAGGATCGGCTTTTCCGCGTGGGTGCGCGGAATCAGCGCGATATGGGCGCTTGCGATCGTCTTCTCGACCATCGCGACGAAGCAGCATGTCGCGGTCGATGTCGCGGGCGGAACTGCACTTGCATGCGGGTTCGCGTTCCTTTCCAAATGGATTCCGCCGGATCGAATCGGCGGTCGCCGGCGGCCCGGCGAGTTCCCGTAGCGGCCAGGCTCGCGTTCGCTGCGGTGGTGGCGTTTGTAGGGGCGTTGGGGTGGATTTTGACGCCGGAGTCGAGGGCGGAATTCGAAAAATGGTGTCCGGCGCAATGGAAAGGGGCGGTGAGGGGTGTCTGCTGTGAGTGCTGTCGATCGCCCGGATGAGCCGTGTTCGAAAACGCATCTGGTGATGATCCCGAGCTATAACCCGGGGCCGCGGGGCGTCGAAACCCTTCGTTCGGCTCGTGCCCTGTGGTGTCCGGTATGGGTGATCGTCGATGGGAGCACGGACGGGTCCCGAGCGCAGTTCGAGGCGGTCGCGCGGGGCGATCCGGGCGTACGCGTGCTGGTGTTGGAAAAAAATGGCGGGAAGGGCGGGGCGGTCCTCCACGGCATCCGTCATGCCGCGCAGGAGGGCTTCACCCATGTGCTGACCATGGACTCGGACGATCAGCACCCGGCGCAATCGATCGGGCAGTTCATGAATTTTTCGCGGGAAAATCCGTCCCGCATGATCCTGGGTGTTCCGGAATTCGGCGCCGATGCTCCGCAATTGCGCGTGCGCGGGCGGCGCATTTCGAATTGGTGGGCCAACCTGGAAACGTTGGGGGTGGGCATAGGCGATTCCCTGTTTGGGTTTCGCGTATATCCCATCACGCCTCTGCTCCGTGTCATGGAGCAGAATCGTTGGATGCGCCGATTCGATTTCGATCCGGAAGCGGCGGTTCGACTATGTTGGGAGGGGGTCAGGCCGGTCAATGTGCGAGCCCCCGTACGCTATATGAGTCGCGAAGCCGGCGGGGTTTCGCATTTCCGCTACGTTCGCGACAACCTGGTGCTGACCTGGATGCATGTCCGGTTGATGGTGGGATTCACCCTGCGCCTGCCGCAACTTCTTTGGCGGCGCGCACGGGGGAGAGACCGGGATTGATCGCGTCGTGTACGACGGTCGCGCGTCCTGACAACATCAGGCGGTCGCCGGCGCGGATTTCAAACGTGTAGAGCGATGCCCGATCATCCGCCGAAAGGGACGCGACTTCGATCCGAAGCGGTCCTGGCATCTCGTCGAGATAATCAGCGCAAAGAACGATTCCGCGCAGTCCGGCAAGAAGCCCGACGCGGGGCTTGGAAGGCGGAGCGCCGCTGGCCGTCGCTCGTAGGAGTCCGCCGTGAATCGCCATCGCCTGCGCGGCATATTCGATCCCGCACGCGATATGAAGACGACCTTGCATATCCCTGAGCGGGTTATCCGGCATGACGTGGCTTGTCGTGATGGCAACGAGCCGCTCGTCATCGTATCGTTCGACCCCGTCCAGCAGGATCATCGAGCCTGCGTGCGGAATCATTTCCGAAATCGCGTGCTTGTCGATACCGGTCATATCGGGTCGATTTCAACCTGGAGTCTCAGATCATCCAGGTAATCCAGGCACACTCGAGATCGTTCGCCGATGGCAATTCGCTCGAGCATGGGGAATCCTCTTGCCGGCGGCGAACCGCGGCGAAAGGGCTCCAGGGATGGGTTGCGCATCGGGTCCGCCGGTCGCTCGGCAAGACTGACGTGGAGGTGCGCAAGGCTTCGGGAATCGTGTTCCCTGGATAAGACAAGGGCGACTGCAAGCGGCGCCTGAATCGGACGGGCACGGTCAAGCGGGCCGGGATATGGCGCGTCGAACACGGTTGCGAGAACGTGATCGGCGCCGGTGCCGAAGATGGATAACGCTTCAAGGATGGCTGCCGAAAAACTCCCATCGAACGCGCTCAGGGTCGTCGAGGGTGCCATCGCCCCGGACGCGATCGCCCAATACCCGGCGGCGGCGTTATGGACCGAGTTATGAAATCGGGTGGGAGATATCGAATGGTCGGCGGGGTCCGGCGACGCCAGCGCGGTGCAGATCGCGCTGCAGTTTTCGCCATCGGCGCTTGAGGTGGCGAAAACCGTAGGAATGGTTTGCGCGTTCGCTCCGGCGGCGGCGACTGCTTCGAACCCTACGCCCAATGCAAGGTTGACCACCTTCCCGGCCCGGCGCCTTTCCGCTGCCGGGAGCTTGGAGCACAGCGGGATCGGGAGGGCCGATCCAGACGGATGCGCCTCGCCGCGCAGGATTGCCCGGGCGATTGGCCAGTTGTTGAAACCGTGGCCGAATATTCCAATGCCCGTTACCCATGCATCCATGCCGGGCCTCAATTCGTCGCCGTGCCGATGATCAGCGCGCAATTCGAGCCTCCAAATCCAAACGAATTGCTCAGAACCCGCCGTATGCCAGCCGGGCGAGGAGTGCGAACGAAGTTGCAATGCAAGCCCGGATCCGTTACCTCGGTGGTAACGCCGCCCGGAATGATCTGTTCCTGAATCGCCAGCGCGGACAGGATGATTTCCACCGCGCCCGCCGCGCCAAGGGTATGGCCGGTGGAGCCCTTGGTCGAACTGCACGGTGTCTTCCCACCGATGGTTTTGACCACCGCGATATCTTCCGCCGAATCGTTGGTGCGGGTTCCCGTGCCGTGCAGGTTGACATAATCGATATCTTCCGGCGACAACCGTGCCGATTCCAGCGCCGCGGCAATGGCAATGCGCGCGCCCAATCCCTCCGGATGCGGCGATGACATGTGGTAGGCGTCGCTTGATTCCCCCGCGCCGAACAGCGCCAGATCGCTCCCGGTATGCGACCGGTCCGGGCGTTCCAGAAGTACAAAGGCACCCGCCTCGCCGATCGAGATGCCGGACCTGGCGACATCGAAGGGTTTGCAAGCCGACAACGCCGTCAACTCCAAGGAACGGAATCCGAAGAGCGTCGTCCGGCACAGTGTGTCGACGCCCCCCACCACGGCGGCATCGATCAGCCCCGACGAAATCATGCGCGCCGCCGCGGGGAAAACCTTGGCGCTGGACGAGCACGCCGTCGAGACCGTGAAGGCGGGGCCCTCGAGCTTCAATAACCGACGTACAAAATCCGCGACGGAAAAGCAAGCGTGGGTTTTTCGATAATCAAAGCTGGGCGGCAGAGATCCGCTGGCGTCGAGATGGGCGAATGCCTCTTCCGTCTCGCGGATTCCCGACGTGCTTGTTCCGATGAATACGCCGATTCTGCCGCGACCGTACAGCGCAGCTGCCTGAAATACCGAATCCAGGAAAGCGTCTTGCTGCAAAGCCGTGTATGCCAGGCGGTTGTTGCGGCAGTCCCATCCGGAAAATGAGGGCGGAATCCTGACTTCGAGAAGCGAGGAAACTTCACCGATATGGGTTTCGAAGTCTGCGTCGTCGATCCGGAGACGGGTCAACCCGGACCTTCCGGCAACGATGGCTTGCCGGTTGGGTTCCAGTCCAACCCCCAGGCAGGTGGTCAACGTGAATCTCGACAGCGTCAATGGATACACGGCGATGGCTGCCTTGGCGAGATTCCGGAAAAGTTCTGCATGCGGATGACGATACCCGCTTCAAATCGACTTCGCTTGTGCGGCATCGAACGCGGTTATGGACGAAAACGGATCTCTGCCACAACCTCTCCACCCTGGAAGATCTGTAGATCGATCCGGTCGGGACCTTTGTGCGTCAGCGCGAGATCCAGGGTCGTCCCCGGGGGAACCGGGCGCTGGAACTTGATCGATTCGATGTGTCGCAAGGCGAATGGCATTTCCGTCGATGCGTTGAGGATCTTCATGGCTTCCGCGATCATCCATGCCCCCGGAACGATCGGATGGTCCGGGAAATGGCCCGCGAACATCGGGTGGGAGGCCGGGACTTCAAGCCGGGCTGGAAATGATGCCACCACTACTTCGTGCGGTTGGCGGCAATGTGTTTCGCCAACGATCCCAATGTCTTGAAGATCTGGACGTTGTTGCCGTCGTCGGCACGAAGCTGCAGGCCATAGCGTTTCGACACCAATAGCGCGACTTCGAGAATGTCGATCGAGTCCAGCCCCAATCCTTCTCCATACAGCGGCGTATCACCGGAGATATCGGCCGGGAGTTCGGTAAGGTTCAACGAGGAGACAATGAGGTCTCGAATCTGTGCCGGGCGGTCGGGTGCCTGGCCGGAGGCGGGTGAGGAATCGAATGTCGTCATCGGGAATCGCTTTGGGGGATCTCCTTCGCATATGCGGGGAAATTCCCTACTGCCTGGAAAAATTTTAATCGGAACGGACGGGGGCGGGTGCAAGGTGCGCTGCGTCTAGAACATCCCCCCATTGATCGCGATGATTTGCCCGGTGATGTAGGACGCTTGGTCGGAACACAGGAATCCCACAAGGTTCGACACGTCATCAACAGTTCCCGCGCGCTTCATGGGCACCATCGATTCGATGGCGGCGCGGTCGAATACGTCTGCCGTCGCCGGCGTCGCGATGATGCCGGGAGCGACGGCGTTCACGGTGATGCCTCGACTTGCGAGTTCCACGGCAAGCGATTTGGTGGCGGCGTTGACGGCCCCCTTCGCTGCCGCGTAATTCACCTGCCCCCGGTTGCCGACGAGCGCGCTTATCGAGGAGATGGTGACGATCCGTCCCCATCGCTGCCGGACCATTGGAAGGACAAGCGGTTGGGTGGCATGGAAAAATCCGTGAAGCGAGACATCGATCACGCGATGCCATTGTTCGGTCCGCATCCCGGGGAATACGGCGTCATCATGGATCCCGGCATTGTTGACGAGTATCTGGATGGCTCCCCCTTCGAGGAGGGATTCCAGGGCATCGCGCGTTTGCCCGGCGTTCGTAATGTCAAAGCACACCGCCTCGGCCGATCCGCCAGCCGCGATGATCTCGCCCGCAATTTCTTCGGCGGCATCCGGGTTTGCGTTCGCATGCACGAAGATGTGGCATCCATCGGCGGCAAGCCGTTTGCAAATCGCGCTGCCAATGCCCCCACTTCCCCCTGTAACGAGTGCCCGCCTGCTCATGAGAATTTTCGCCGTTGCGCGTAAGGTCTTCCGTGGGAGGATATCAAAGCCAGGGGAGGGGACGATCGGAGGTGCGGGGGCGAAACGTCGTTGGAGGCGGGGGTCGGAATCGAACCGGCGTACACGGATTTGCAGTCCGCTGCATGACCACTCTGCCACCCCGCCATGCACGGGCATCGTCGACCCCGGAACCAAAGGACGTCCGGGAAACTCCGCCTGCAATCCGCATGCCGGAGAGGCGATGCGAACCGCGAAACAAAAGCCGCAACGCGGCTTTTGGGAAAGAATCTGGAGCGGGAAACGAGTCTCGAACTCGCGACCTCAACCTTGGCAAGGTTGCGCTCTACCAACTGAGCTATTCCCGCGAAAGGAGCGCAATTATATCGATAAGAAGCCGGATGTCAAAATGATCGCGACTGCGATCGACGAACTTCTATTCCGCCGCGACGTGGTGGGTGAGCTGCGCGGCGTGGCCGCTCAGTTTGCCGTGGGCGCGGAGGATTTCCTCGTGGGTCATCGCCTGGTGCGGGATGCGTTGCCGCCCGAGCGAGCCGACGACCATGCCGAACGCACTGGCAAGCAGGCCGGCGAGCTGTCCGGGAATCAGCGGATCGTCCGGGCCGAAGAACTCCATCGCCAGCCACACCGACAGGCCGAGGAAGATCGACAGCAGCGAACCCTGGTTGGTGGCGTGCTTCCAGTACACCCCGCAGAAGAGCGGAACGAAGGCGCATACCAGCGTCACCTGGTAGGCGTCCTCGACCATCTTGAAGATGGTGAGGTGCGAGAACACCGCGTAGAGCGTCACCAGAACGGTGAAACTCAAGGTGACGGCGCGCATCGCGAAGAGCAGCTTGCGGTCGGACCACTCCGGAAACCAGGGCTTGAGCACGTTTTCGGTGAAGGTGACCGACGGCGCGAGCAGCGTCGCGGAGGCGCAGCTCTTGATCGCGGAGAGCAGGGCGCCGAAGAACATCACCTGCGCGATGAGCGGCGCCTTGTCGAGCACGAGGCGCGGCAGGATCATCTGCGGGTCGGTGTCGATCAGGCCGGAGACCATCCTGGGCTCGATCAGCGTCGCGGAATAGGCGAGAAACATCGGCACGAAGGCGAACAGGAAGTACAGCGTGCCGCCCGTCACCGAGGCCCAGACGGCGATCGGCTCGGTCTTCGACGACTGGACGCGCTGGAACACGTCCTGCTGCGGGATCGACCCCAGCATCATGGTGATCCACGCCGCGAAGAAGCCGATGACGTCCTTGAGGTCGAGCGGCGGCCAGAACGAGAATTTGCCGGCGGCGGCGGCGTGCGCCACGACCGTTCCGACCCCGCCCACCAGGCTGCTCACCGATCCGCCGATGTAGAGCATGCCCAGCACGATGATGATCATCTGCAGGAAGTCGGTGATCGCCACCGCCCACATGCCGCCGAACAGGGTGTAGACGAGGATCGTCGCCGAGCCGATCCACATGCCCGCGAGCTTGGTGATCGTGCCGTGGGACACCACGTTGAAGACCAGCCCCAGGGCGTTGATCTGGGCGCCGACCCAGCCGAGATAGGAGAGCACGATCGCCAGGGTGGTCATCA
>JAJYAR010000131.1:465-7269 GCA_021779435.1 bacterium | reverse complement strand
CAATGCACACAGGCGAGACGCCCGATCCACGGCCAAACTGGCATCGTCGCCACCAAGCACCCGTCCGGTTGCTGGTATGAACGAAAATTAGCGGCGGTGTGACCTGCGCTGTGGTTTGTGGTTTGCCGGCGGCAATGGCTCGTCTATGCAGGCGAACCTATGTTTGCCCACGCTGCCCCCGACGGATATCGAAACGGGCTTCCCGGTATCGCGATGAAAACACTCGTCCACGGCGAGAAGACACTGTTCTCCGAGTTCAAACTGACGAAAGGCCACGCGCTCCCGAAGCACTCGCATCCTCACGAGCAGACCGGATATCTCGTGAGCGGCGCCATCGACCTCACGATTGGCGCGGAGACTTTCCGCGCACGCCCAGGTGATGCGTGGTGCATCCCCGGCGGCGTCGAACACGGCGCGTACGTGATCGAGGACACCGTTGCCATCGAGGTCTTTTCGCCGGTGCGCGAGGACTACTTGAAACCATAGGTCACTGCAGCGCCGACCCCGGTTGAACAGGAGCTCACGAAGGGAACAAAGGGCCCCGATCTCCGCCAAAGGGGATTCGGACGGCCGGACGTCGTGAAGATCTCCCTAGAAAAAGCACGTGCCGCGGCTCGCGGAAGCGCTTTGGATCGCGGATCATTTTCGCCGTGACTTTCTTCGCCACCCTTCCCCCGCGTTTCCTGCTGTGTGCTGCCGGTGCACTCCTGATTGCGCCACTTGCGGCAACCGCCGCCGCTCCGGATACGAAACCCGACACGTTCAACTCCAACCAATCGGCCGCCACGGCAATGGCTGCGTCGGCGTCCGCCCGCAGCGCGGCTCCATTCACGAGCGCGGCGGTCGTGTACTCCGGGTGGAGCGGCCCGGGCGATCCCGTCGTCGGCGACGGACTCGGCGGCTGGCGCAGCGGACGCGAGGGAATCCGCTACAAGGGTCCGTCCCCTAAGCCGGGCTGGCACCTCGACTGGGATGAGAAGCGCACGTCATCCGACCAGGTCATCGATCTCGGCCTGATGCCTCCGATCAGGCCCCTGCTCGAACTGCACCTGCGGGACACGATCATCCGCCGCGGCGGCGACGGCTTTTACTACATGACCGGCTCGACCGGCGACAACATCTGGGACCTCAACAACGGCATCGAGCTCTGGCGTTCGAAGAATCTCCAGCACTGGGAATACCGCGGCATCGTCTGGGACATCGACCGCGACGGCACGTGGCAGAAGAACCTCCGCTACGTCTGGGCCCCGGAGATTCATTACATCAAGGGCAACTACTACATGACCTACTGCATGTCCGGCGGTCCCAACGGGGGCACGGGTATCCTGAAGAGCACCACGGGCAGGGCCGAGGGACCCTACGTCAGCGCGACCGCCATCGACGCCAAGCTCACCGGCGGCATCGACGCGACGCTTTTCGAGGACACCGACGGCGCCGTGTACTTCACCTGGGGACGCGGCACCACGATCTACCGGATGAAGGACGACATGAGCGGTTTCGCAGATGCAGGCCACGAGGTGCAGATCGATCCAGCGAGCCTCGCGAAGGCCAAGGAGATGGGGAAAGGACAAAGCGCAGCCTTCGAAGGGGCGTCGTTGTTCAAGAGAAACGGCAAATACTACATCGGCGGCGCGATCTTCATCGGCGGCATCGACCGCGCAACCGGCCGGAACGGCCGCTACAGCAGCGCGATCATGGTGTCGGACAACCTCTACGGTCCGTACAGTCAGTGGCACGAGGCAGTCCCGTGCGGCGGCGGCGGCAACTACTTCCAGGCCGACGACGGCCACTGGTACTGCACCTACTTCGGCAACGACGAGGCATCGCCCTTCCGCGAAAAACCGGCCCTCGTGCGCATCGATTTCGCGGCGGACAACACGATCGTCATCGCAGACGAGCAGCCCGCTTTCGTCCTGCGCGAGGGGACTCCCGCCCACTGGCGCAAGACGGGCGCGAAATAACGTCTGCGCTCAAGTTTCCGTCCTCTCAGGGCTTGCAGAACAGGGTGGATGCGGGGGCATCCCGTCCGCGGAGGGGGCATCTGAAATGTAGGAACCCGCCCTTGCGTATCGGGCTCGATGCCGAATACTGGAACCCTCTGAACTCTCAAACCTCCTCCAATCCGTCGCAGAATCCGAACGCCATCGAACTCGAAGGTACTGTCGTAACGGTCCTCCCCGGCACCATGTTCCGGGTGCAGCTCGCCAACGGGCACATCGTCCTTGGCCACATTTCCGGCAAGCTCCGGAAGCATTACATCAAGATCGCAGCTGGCGATCGGGTGAAGATGGAGATGAGTCCGTACGACACGGACAAGGCACGCATCACGTTCCGACTCAAGGAGAGCACTCCCGTTTATCGTCCGCCGATGCGCCGCCGGTACTAGGCTGCGGTCGCTTCGGACCTTTCCGGCTGCGAGCGAATTGGCTCGCGCATTTGTTTTTCCGGGCTGCGAGCTTGCCCGCGGGATGGAGTCTGATGGTGTAGCGGCTTACCCCTTCCGCTGTGCGCATTTCCATCATTCTCGCCCACCCGAATCCCGCCAGTTTCAACCACGCGATCGCCGCCGCGGTTGCCGACGAGCTGACGCAGTCCGGGCACAGCGTCACGTTCCATGATCTTCATCGCGAACGCTTCGACGCGATCCTCCCCGCCGGCGAGCTTTCCTCCGAGGCCACACTTGCGCCGGAGATCGCGGCCCACTGCCGCGAGGCTGCTCTCGCGGACGGGTTCGTGATCGTCCACCCCAACTGGTGGGGAATGCCGCCGGCGATCCTGAAGGGCTGGATCGACCGCGTGCTGCGCGCGGGAGTCGCTTACCGTTTCATCGCCGGCGACAACGGCGAGGGCATTCCGATCGGCCTGCTTCGCGCGAAGGCCGCCGTCGTCCTCAACACCGCCAATACGCCGCGCCAGCGGGAGGAGTCCGTGTTCGGCGATCCTCTCGAGGCCCTTTGGAAGAAGTGCATATTCGACCTCTGCGGCGTCCTGAAGGTCGAGCGCAGGATGTTTCGCGTGGTCGTCGAGAGCACGCCCGACCAACGCGCCGGCTGGCTTCAGGAAGCGCGCGAGCTTGTTGCCCGGACGTTTCCCGCCAAACACACCGAACCCGCCGGGGTCCGTTCATCCTGAGTGGCGACGCGGCTGCAGACCTTCGGTCGTCAGTTGCGGAACTTGGGAATCATCGGAGTGAGGAGCTGACCGTCGGGCGCCGCCGCACCTTCCGTCAGCAGGATGGTGCGTGGTTCCGTACTCTTCTCGTCGACCACGACGAGCGTGATCGTATCGCCGCGCTTGCGCTTGATGAAGACTCGGCCGAGTTCGCTTCCCTGCTTCAGGCCAAACGCGAACGCGGTGACCGGCTTGCCGTCCACACTGAGAATCTCCGCATTCTCCGCGAGGCCCTTGCCCGCTGCTTCCGAGTCGGGCTCCACGGCCTTGATGAATATTCGCCGGACCTTCCGCGTGTCGGGATCGCCCGTAACGCGCAGCGAGATGCCAAACGAGGTGATCGGCTGTCCCTTGACCTTATAGGCGTTCAACTTCACGGCCGGATCCTCCGAAACGTCCGCGGCACGAGCATCTGCCGCGCCGGGAATCACGAAGAGCGTCGAGCCAAACAGAAGCGATGCGCAGAGGGTAAACCGGCGGGGCATGGTGGTAACGATTCCGGAACGCATGGGTGGCAGCAGAGGCGTCACGGGCCGAGAAGCCCCTGCAGCTGGGCAAGCTGAGTCGGGTCCTTGAGCCCTTTGGCAAGAGCGGTCTTCAGGAGCTTTCGCGCTCCTTCCTTGTCGCCCGACCGTGCGGTCGCCAAGGCGCACTCGGCATAGGCACCGGGCCTCTCGGGCCGGATGATCGAAGCGGCCTCGAAGCAGTCCGCGGCCGTAACGTGGTCATTGCGCTCGGACAGAACGCGTCCGGTCTCGACCAGCATGCCATAGCCTCCATTCAGCGCCCGGCGCGCAGCCACGTTCGTCCTGGCTTCGCGGGTGATGTCGCGAACGACGCGGCGCAAAGCGGCATAGCGGTCGGTCTCGACAAACGTGAGTTCCTCCTGGCTCCTGCCGACGAATCCGGCATTGCGGCCGAAATCGGACGTTGAATCGTCCGAAGGAAACAATGCCTGAGAGGGAGCCGGCGGCTGGGAGACCGGCATCTCGACACGAGGATCCGAAACCGTGCGGGCAGACCCGACCGCCTCGCGGAGCATCTCCGCCCAACGCTGCTCCTGACGCCTGGCCTTCTGTTCGTCCTTGAAAGAGCGCTGTGCCGATTTCGTTTCCTTCAGGGCGGCAGCCTTGCGGGCGACTTCAGCGACATCAGCCAATCCCTCGAAATCCGCCGCCACGGAGAGATACTCCTCGCAGGCGCGTCCGTCGTCATTGAGCGCCGCAGCCGCCTGAAACCGTTCCCGGAAAAGCGAGCCGATGAACGCGTCGTCGCGGGGGCGCAGCCCCGACCGCATCGCGTTCAATTCGAGCCACGCCAGCGCCTCCACCGCCTCTTTTTCCGGCAGCCATTGGTGCTCGCCCTCGAAGAGGACCAGCCGGTGGCGCGCCTTCCGGGCGGCCAGTTCCTGGTCGAGCTGGCACATCTCGAGATAGTTGAAATCTTCGCGTCCGGCGCAGCCGAAGAACGCGAGACTCACTTTCGGGGGCACGCTGCCCGAAAACCCGGCGCCGCAGGCGACGACACCCGCGAAGTCGAGCTGGGGCGCGACGGCACAGGCGACACGGGAACCTCCGGAAAACCCGGCGGCATAGCGACGGCGCGGGTCGATCCTGAACCGCTGATGCGTGTCGCGCAGCAGGATGTTCACCGTCGCGGCGAGGTTTTGTCCCTGGTTGTTTCGGGAATTGTTCGAGCCAACCACGATCCAGCCGAAGCGCTCGGCCGCCGCGCGGAAGCGCTCGACCGGACGAAGCCCGCGCGCTGCCGGATCGAAACAGAAGAGAATCGGCCACGCGCGATCGGCGGTGTAGCTGGACGGCAGGTAGAGAGCGTAGGACTGCTTGGGATCCTCCTGACAGACGATGGCCTCGGCGATGGCTCCCGGTGTCTCGTTCGCCGCCTGCAGCGGAATGACCGCCGAAACGGCAATCAACGCGCAGGCTAATCGCGCCAACAGGAGGTGAAGGGCGGACATCGGGGAGGATGGGCTTAAGGCACCGGCAGGGAACCCAGTACAGTTAAACACCGCCGAGCGCAGAGCCCTTCAAATTCGAGTCCGCCTTCGGCCGATCGACCGCACAGGAAGCACTCTCAGACTTCGTGTCCCTCATCGCACCGTCGGCACCGTGGGAACAGGAGCGAAGCACCGGCTTCGATCGTCACTCGCGCATTGTCTCTCTGAAAGGAAACCGCCAACTGTGACGACAAGTCCCCGGACTTATCGTACTCATGTCACGCGTTTCCCTCGAAGTCATAGCCGCAGAACTGGGCATCAGCGCGATGACGGTCTCGCGTGCCCTGCGCGGCCGGCCGGGAGTCTCGGCGGAGTTGAGGCAGCGTGTCCGTGAGGTGGCCGAGCGTCTGGGCTACAGGCAGGATCCGGAAATCGGCCGGCTGATGCACCATCTCAGGTACGCGGAGAAAGAGGGCAGCAATGCCGTTCTTTGCGCCGTCACCGATTTTCCCCAGGAATCTGAACCGCGGTACTGCAAGCGACTGCATCAGAACGCCTCAATCCGGGCCGAAGAGCTTGGCTACGCGTTCACGGTCGTTCGCGTGACACGTGGAAAGGGAGGCTGGCGCGCCGCGCTCCGGACAATCCGTGCGCGGGGAATCGAGGGCATCCTGATCTCGCCGCTCGTCGTGCAAAGTGCGCTCGATGGCGAGAACTGGGAGGACTTTAGCGTCGTCCTGGCGACGTCGAGCGTCACCGCGCCGCGGTTTCACGAGGTCGTGCCGAACCACTCCGCAAACGCACGGCTGGTCGTCGATCAGCTCGTAGCGCAAAAGCATCAACGACTCGGCTTCGTCGGGCTTTCGACGCACGTGCAGCGAACGAGGGAATCGTTTCTCACGGCGCTCGCCTGGCATCACGCCCGCCATGGCGTCAACTGCGCGCCGCTGATGTATGAGCCGGACAAGGTGCCCGATATCCTGCCGTGGCTTCGCAGCGAGCGGCCGGACGTGGTGATTGTCGGCAGGGCAACGGACCTGCCCCGGTTTCGCGACGAGGCAGCGAAGGCGGGGATTCGAGTGCCCTTCACCCAGGCAAACTCCCGGGCCTTTTTCGATTTCGGACCGGGACTCGACGAGCGCGACGATCTCATCGGCGTGATCGCTGTGGACACGCTTTCGCGTCTGGTGATGCGCGGCGAACGTGGCGT
Organism: bacterium; assembly: GCA_021779435.1. The sequence continues at coordinate 931 of JAJYAR010000131.1, read as the reverse complement.
GCCGAAGGTACCAACGTCCGTTTCAATCACCGGTGAGTGGATCCCGTAGAGCGGTGCAGACGGAGCACGGCTTCCCCGTGGCATGGGCATCCTGCCCATGTCTGGAGTCTGGCCAATTCCGAACAAGCAGCTGCTTGTTCGACTGCGGAGCGAGGGCGTGGGAACCTTGCCGCAGTCGGCCAGTAGGTCGGGGAAGAGTGTCATCTAACAGACGACACTTCGCATGGGCATCCTGCCCCTGTGCCTTGGCCTGAGTTCAAACCCACGGGCGGGACGCCCGTTGCGCGCTACCGCAGCGTTAGGTTAACGTTCGGCGGGTCTTGGTGAGGCCGTCGAGGGGTGCTATACGTCACGCGTGTTCTTCCCCGACTCGTCCACCCCCGCCCTGTCTCCGTCACGAACGCCGCGCCTGCGCGCACTGCTTGTCGCGACCGCGCTCGCCGCACTCTCGTTCGCCGCGACAGGC
>JAJYAR010000131.1:0-455 GCA_021779435.1 bacterium | reverse complement strand
TCCCGTCGACGTCGTGACCGACGGGAAACACGATCCCGTCGTTTCGCTCAACGGCTCCTGGGCATTCAAGTACACCGAAGGGACCGACGCCGGTGCCGACGAGGCCTTTGTCCGGCCCGACCATGACGTTTCGACGTGGAAGCAGATTCGCGTGCCGGGCCACTGGGAGCTGCAGGGTTTCGCGGAGCCGCAGTACGAGGAGGATCTCCGCGCGGGACTCGGCCTCTATCGGCGCACGTTCACGGTCGACGCCGGATGGAAGGGCAAACGCGTGTTCCTGAGGTTTGAGGGCGTGCTCTTCGGATACCAGGCGTTCGTGAACGGCAAACCCATCGGCGAGTGGGCCAGCGGCTTCAACCAGGCAACCTTCGACATCACCGACGCACTCACACCCGAAGGCCGCGAGAACGTGCTGGCTGTCCGGGTGACCACGCGGAACCGTGAGTGGGCCTTCG
>JAJYAR010000130.1 GCA_021779435.1 bacterium | reverse complement strand
GCTCCTGGCCGAGTTCAAACGCCGCGGTCGCCTCCAGACCCGCCTGGTCCAGTTCCCCGCCGTCCAGAAACAAACCGCCCCGGTCGATATGCGTCATCCCGGTGCCGCGATGATGCCGCAACTGCCGGTAAATCTCCGCCGCCTCCGCCAGATGCGCCAGCGATTCCTGCCGCAGCTCCTCGAACCGCCGGCGGTAGTTCGCCTCGGTCACTACCTCTTCCGTCTGCGCCGCCACGGAGTTCCGCCGCACCCCGCCCTCGCGCCGCCGCGTGACCGCCGCGTCCACCCGCCGCCGGATCTGCAGCGCGATCATCCGCTTCACCGTCGCGATGTTGGCGAGGGACCGCGCATAGTTCCGGTGCTGCGCGTCCCTCCGCCGGTACCACTCGATCGCCCGGTTGAAATGCTCGAGCGCCGCGTCGTGCCGTCCCTCGCGCCGCGCCATCCGCCCGTAAGCGGATTGAATGTTACCTAGCGTGATGTAATCGTCCGTCTTGATCAGCACGGCCTCGGCTTCTTCAAGCGTCCGCATCGACTCTCTGTACTTGCCCTTCTGGAAGTACAGCCAGCTTTCAAGCGTCCGCATCACCGCCGCCGTTGCCGTGTAGCCGAACTCCGCCGCCAGTTCCCGCCCCCGGATCGTACATTCCAGCGCTTCGTCGTAGTCGGCCTGGTAGCGCCGCGATCGTCCTTTCCAGAAGTAGGCGAGCGCGAGTAACTCGCGGTCGCCCGCCCCGTCGCCCGCGGCCAGAATGAAGTCCAGGTGCTTCGCCGCTTCGTCCTGCTTCTCATCCGACATCGCCACGAATGCTTCCGCAAGCCGGATCTGCAGGTAATCCCACAGCGGCAGCTTTGGCCGGAGCGAAGCCGGAAACCGCTCGAGCAGCGCCCGCACCCGCTCCGGACTGCCGTAGCCCGTGTCCACCCATCGCGCCAGCATCGACAGGCACGCGGCCGCGCCCGGCGACGATCCATCGAGCCGGTCCAGCACTTCCCTGTGCGCGTCGAGATACTCGATCCCGCTCGACACGCGCCGGTAAACGAGGTCGTCATGCAGACGCTGGACGAATTCGGCATGGACGTCCGGCGCGGAATCGGGCATGGGAATCCGCGCCGGACGCACCGGCCTTCGCGGCTCAGTCGATGTACTCATAAGCCGACAATGTGAGAAACTCAGGAAACTCCGGCGCACGAAACAGATCGTCGAATATCTTCGCTGCGTCCCGGAACCGCAGGCCTTCGAACCGCTCCGCGCCCAGCGTATCCCGCAGTTTTCCCATCTGCTCCTCGAGCGCCGCCTGCACCACTTCCACCGTCACCGTGCGTCCGCTGGTCATCTTCGCCCCGTGCCGCGCCCACTGCCAAAGCTGCGCCCGGCAGATCTCCGCCGTCGCCGCGTCTTCCATCAGGTTGTAAATCGGCACGCAGCCCGACCCGCGCAGCCACGCCTCCAGATACTGCAAACCGACGTCAATGTTCCAGCGCAGTCCCTGCTCGGTAATCTCCCCTTCCGGCACCGCGAGTAAGTCCGCCCCGGTTACACTTACATCCTCCCGCAGCCGCGATATCTGGTTCGCCTCCTTCATCCCCGCGTCAAATACTTCCTTCGCCACGCTTACCAGACCCGGATGCGCCACCCACGTCCCGTCGTGACCCAGCCGGACTTCGCGCAACTTATCCTGCCGCACTTTCTCAAACGCCCGAACGTTTGCCTCCGGATCGTTCTTGATCGGCACCTGCGCCGCCATGCCGCCCATCGCGTGGATGCCGCGCTTGTGGCAGGTATGTATGAGTAACTCGACGTAAGAGTTGAGAAAGTGCCGGTCCATCGTCACCAGCGACCGGTCCGGCAGCATGAAATCTTTGTGCTTGCTGAATTTCTTGATGAAGCTGAAGATGTAATCCCACCGCCCGCAGTTCAACCCCGCCGAGTGGTCCCGCAGTTCATACAGAATCTCGTCCATCTCAAACGCGCCGAGGATCGTCTCGATCAGCACCGTCGCGCGGATCGTTCCGTTCGGCACGCCCACGGCTTCCTGCGCCGCCACAAACACGTCGTTCCAAAGCCGCGCCTCGAGATGGCTCTCCATCTTCGGCAGATAAAAATACGGACCCGACCCGCGCGCCATCAACTCCTTCGCATTGTGGAAGAAATACAGGCCGAAATCGAACAGCGACGCCGACATCGGCTGCCCATCGACGAGGAAATGCTTCTCCACCAGGTGCCATCCGCGAGGCCGCACGAACAACACGGCCGGCTTCGGCCCCAACCGGTATGGCTTGCCCTCCGGACTCGTGTAGTCGATCGTCCTCCGGATCGCGTCCCGCAGGTTGATATGCCCTTCGATGTTGTTCCGCCAGGTCGGCGAATTAGCGTCTTCAAAATCCGCCATGAAGACGTTCGCGCCGCTGTTGAGCGCGTTGATCACCATCTTCCGGTCCACCGGCCCCGTAATCTCAACACGCCGGTCCTGCAAATCCGCCGGAATCGGCGCCACTTTCCAGTCCCCACTGCGAACCGAAGCCGTTTCACTCAGAAAATCCGGATGCTCCCCCGCGTCCAGCCGGGCCTTCCGTTCGACTCGCTTGGCCAGCAGTTCGCGCCGCCGCCCGCCGAAACGCCGTTCCAGATCTACCAGGAACGCGATCGCCCGCGGCGCAAGAACTTCATCCTGCTGGGGATGCCGGGTGCCCGCGAACTCGCTCGCCGGTCGTGACCCGGTGGTGGATGTACTCATGTCATGGATCCTTTCCGGTCCATCGTAACTCATCAGCTAGGCCAATTTGTCCCACCAAGCCGATCCGGACCGGGCGATTTGAGTCGCATCGCGAAAAGAGCTTAGGCTGGAGTTCAGGATAGGGGACGTCACTTTGGACTCCACACGCAATACTTCTGTCGATGCACCTCGCGTGCTGATTCTTTTCGGACCGCCTGGCAGCGGCAAGGGCACGCAAGCGGCTTTCGTTTCGAAACTGCTTTCGATTCCGGCGATTTCGACCGGCGACCTGCTCCGCGCCGAGGCGCAACGCGACACGCCGCAAGGCCGCGCGCTGCGGGCCCACCTTGCCACGGGCGAACTGGTAAGCGATGAGACCGTGGGCCGCCTGCTGGCGCGGCGCCTGGCCGAACCCTCCTGCCGCCGCGGTTTCCTGCTGGACGGCTACCCGCGCACCGTCGCGCAGGCGCGGAGCCTCGCTTCGCTGCTGAAGGATCGCGCACTACCCGAACCGGAGGTGCTCTACCTCCGCGTGCCGGACGACCACCTTCTGAAGCGTCTCTCCGGCCGCCAGCAATGCCCCGTCTGCGGCCACATTTACAACGACTACTTCCAGCCCCCGGCCAAACCCGGCATCTGCGACAACGACGGCGCTGCGCTCACCCACCGCTCCGACGACCGCGAAGACGTGATCCGCGAGCGCCTCGCCGTCTACCACCGCGACACCGAACCCGTCCTCAGCTACTACCGCAACGGCATCTTCCACATCGTCGACGCCAGCGGCGCCGAGCAACAGGTCCACAACGCCATCGAGCCCTTCCTCCTCCCCGCCCCGGCCCTCACGCGCTAAGCGGCCGCAGAGTCAAGCGACGCGCATATCTCGAAGAACCACGCCGGAATCTCGTGCTTAAGATCCCAGTAAGTACTCATTGGGCGGCTTCCGGTGTGAGAAACATACCCCAGCGGCCCAAGAAAGACAAACGGCTCCTCGCTTCTGGCTCGCACGAATAACAGGAAGCGGGCGCTGTCGCCTGCCTGATTCGCATACCGCTGTCCCGCCGGCGAGTCTTCGCTCGTGGTGCTCTGAGACTGCCAATGAAAACGGCTGGGAGCGGCCACGAAATTGCGGAAGTCGCCCCGGTCCAGGCGCTCGGACTCGATCCCGTCGAGCGTAGCCCGCTGGTATGGATGGGGTCGAAGATCGAAAAACACCGGCGGACCCGCGTTCCTCTGGCCGGGAGATTTTCCCGCCGCTTCGAGAGCGAGTCTCACGCGTAGGCATTGCCCTTCGTCGCGCGGATTGAAAATCTCGAACTCGCCGTCGGCCCAGAGCGTGTCGAAGGCATTCCGGAACCGGTTCACGACCTGCGGCGTTTCAGTTTCGCTCAGCTTGACGGTCCACTCGATGCCGTCCTCCAGAGCCGGTCGCGACAATTATTCGAAGTTCGACGTTGGACAGCTTCGCAAGCTCCTCGATGGCGCGGAAGTCCGTGGCGCCGGTATACGTGGCCGTGAGAACGCGGACCGCGACGGAGCGGCTTGCCATCTCGCGAAATGCGTTCTGGTGGCCAGTTGCCGTTCGAGTTACGAGCTGGTCATAGAGGCCCTCTTGGAGCTTTTTCACGTTTGCCGGGAATTCCCAGGATATTGCATCAAAATCGCGCCGGTGTCAGTCCGTATCGCTTTGAAGCGCGCCCGAGGAGGCCAGGACGATTTCAGCGGGCGTCGCGGCGCGGCGGGCCGGGAAGTAGACGAGCGCGCCGAGGCAGTTCGCGGCGAGGACGGTGAGGGCGATTTTGGCGGCGAAGGCGGTACGGCTGACCACGGTGACGATGGGGTAGAGGGCTATGACGAATGCTACACAGCTCGACGCGAGACCGAGGAAGCTGACCCATTTGAGCCAGGGCGGGAGGCTGCTCTGGAGGCGGGCGAAGCCGAATAGGGGGAGCGCGAAGAGGGCGAGGTAGGCGATGGAGTAGTGGGCGATGGAGGCCGCAGTGAGAACCTGGTTGGCCTCCTGCTCGCGGACGCCGAGCATGCTCGCGAAAATAATGAGCATCACCAGCGCGGCGACGAAGGCGATCGAGTTCACGGGGGTTTTGCGGCGGGGGTCGAGGCGGGCGAACCAGGCGGGCACAACGTGGTCCCAGCCGGCGGTCATCGGCAGGCGCGTCAGCCCCGTGAACAGCAGACTGGCGCTGGCGATGGAGCGCGCGGCCAGCAGCACGATGAACAACGGCGCGAGGGTGGACGCGGGGCCGTGGTTGCCGAAGGCGCGGCGGAAGGTTTGGGGGATGGGTCCGATCAAGTCGATCGGGCCGCCGCCGGAGAAGGCGAGCACCGAACTCGTGCCGAGGACGAACATCAGGGCGATGACCGGCGCGGAGATGCGAACCGAGTTGCCGATGTTGCGGGCCGGGTCGCGCGACTCGCCGGCGAGGATGGCCACGTACTCGAAGCCGCTGAGCGCGCCGGTGGTCATCTGGCCGAAAACGGCGAGGCTGTACCAGTTGGCCGAGGGCAGTTTCCAGGCGAACGGATGCCAGCCGGGAAGGCGGTGCGTGGCGAGGCCCCAGAGCGGCAGCGGCAGAAGGATGACGTAGGCGAGAAGGATCATGACGCTGCCGGCGTTGTGCAGCCACTTGGCGGCGCCGAGGCCGCGGATGGCGACCCAGGCGATGCCCGCGACCACCAAGCCCGTGATGGCGAGCGTGGCGGGTTTGCTGGCCGGAATCCAGGCGCCGGAGGGACCGGCCATGTAGCCGATGCCGGTGGGCGCGGTAAACACGATGGCCGCGGTGCAGATGACCGCGTAGACCCACAAGTTCCAGGCGACGAAGAACCCGCCGGCATGTCCGAAACCGGCCTTGGCCCACTGGTACAGCCCGCCTTCGAGCGGCAGGCGCTGATTGAGATGGATGACGACGGCGGCGAGCGGCAGGTAGTACAGAGCGATGGCGGCGAGCCAGAAAAAGCCGTTGGCGGGGCCGAGTTCGGAGGCCACGCCCACCCAGGTGGAACCGACGACGCACAGGACCTGGGCCAGAACGAGGTCGCGGAGACCGAGTTCGCGCCGGAGTGGCTTGGCGGCGCCGGGCATGGTGAGTCTGATGATGCCACAGCGGGCCGGACTTGGGAAACCGCTTTCATGCCGGGTTGCTATGATGAGGGTGAACTGTATGCTGACGCAGGGCGTTCAACTCCGGGTCGGGCTCCGGCAGACACTAACGCCGGGCCTCGTCCAGATGGTCACCGTGCTCCAAATGAACTCATTGGAGCTGCGCGACCTGATTGCGCAGGAGGTGGATCAGAATCCGGTTCTTGAGTTGGCCGCCGATGGCGGCGAAGAGGTAACCCAGGAAGAGATTCAGGCGCTGCTGGAGGCCGAGGCCACGCGCGAAGGGTCGCCGGCGGACCAGTCCCTTCTGAACGCGATGGACCCCGCGGGGCTGGAGATCGGTCCGGAGACCGCGGAGCCGGAGCTGGCCGAGACCGGAGAACTGGCCGCCGCGGCGGGCGAAAGCGAAGCGCCGGGCGGAGGCGAGGTTCCGATGCCGGCGGCCGAGGAGATTCCCGCGGCGCCGGCGACGTCCGCCGACACCTTCGACGAGATCGACTTCGGTTCGTTTTTCGACGACTACCTCGACCCCGGATTCAAGAGTCCGGCATCGGAGCAAGTCGACAAGCCTTCGTTTGAGACATTTCTTGCCTCGGAAGTGACGCTGGCCGACCACCTGGAGTCGCAGTTGAGCGTGCAGGCGATGCCGGATGCGGTGCGCGACGCGGCGTACTACATCATCGGCAACCTGGACGAGAACGGGCGCCTGGAGGCATCGCTCGAAGAGATGGCGCAGATGAGCGGGCACACGCTCGAGGAACTGCGCGAGGCGGTGAAAGCGATCCAATCGCTGGAGCCGGCGGGATTGGCGGCGGCGGACCTTCAGGAGTGCCTGCTGCTGCAACTGGAGAGCCGCGGGGCCAAGGGCGGCGTGGCGTGGCAGATTGTGGACCAGCACCTGAAACTGCTTGAGCACAAGCAGTTCAAGGAATTGGCCAAAGCGCTGGGCCGGCCGATGGAGCATATCAAGATCGCGGTGGACATCATCCGGCACCTGGATCCGTGGCCGGGGTTGCGTTTTTCCACCTCGGGTGCGCGGCCGGTGGAACCCGACGTCTATATTTCGAAAGACGGCGACAGTTATCTCATCGAGCTGAACGACGACCAGATTCCGCAGTTGCGCTTGAATTCGAGCTACAAACGGCTGGTGAGCCGCGAGGAGGAACCGCGGAAGGAAGTACGGAACTTCATCCGCGAGAAGTACACGTCGGCGCTGATGCTGATGAAGAACATCGAGCAGCGGAAGCAGACCATCCTCAAGGTTTGCCAGGCCATTGTCGGGCGCCAGACGGAGTTTTTGGAACAGGGTATCGACGCGCTGCGTCCGATGATGATTAAGGAAGTGGCCGAGGAGATCGGCGTGCATCCTTCGACGGTGAGCCGCGCGGTGGCGGGCAAGTACGCGCACACGCCGCAGGGTGTATTTGAATTGCGGTACTTCTTC
>JAJYAR010000129.1 GCA_021779435.1 bacterium | reverse complement strand
CGGGACGAGAGCGGACCGCTGACGCCGGAATCGCAGATAAATCTGCTCCCACCGAAAGGCAGGGCGATAGCGGCGAGGGTGCGTCAGCCATTCCGCAATCCGAAATCCGCATTCCGCAATCGGGCGGAATCGCAGATAAATCTGCTCCTACCGAAAGGCAGCGCGATAACGGCGAGGGTGCGTCAGCCATTCCGCAATCCGAAATCCGCATTCCGCAATCGGGCGGAATCGCAGATAAATCTGCTCCTACCGAAAGGCAGGGCGATAGCGGCGAGGGTGCGTCAGCCATTCCGCAATCCGAAATCCGCACTCCGCAATCGGGCGGAATCGCAGATAAATCTGCTCCTACCGAAAGGCTCGATGTGCTCGAGCTCACGTCGATCGGTCGCGAACTGGCGCGGCTGCCGGTCGATCCGACCGTCGGGCGGATGATCCTCCAGGCTCGCGACGAAAAGGCGCTGCGCGAGGTCGTCGCGATTGCGGCCGGACTTTCGATCCAGGATCCACGGGAACGCCCGCTCGACAAGCAGCAGCAAGCCGACGCCGCCCACCGCCGGTTCGTGCACCCGGACTCGGACTTCCTGACGCTGCTCAACATCTGGGACGCCTACCACGGTGAGTTCGAGACGCTTTCGCAGGCGAAGCTCCGCCGTTTTTGTCGCGACCATTTTCTCAGCTACACGCGGATGCGCGAATGGCGCGACATTCACGTCCAGCTCCTTGATGTCCTGGAGGAACGCGATGGGTTCCGGATGACCTCGGCGCTGGACAAGCTGGGCGATCAGCCGGCACCCGGCCGCCGCGATTCCTCCCCGCGTGGCACGGGCGTCCCGCCGGTGAACCGGGGCGATGGACGACAGGGCAGGCGTCAGCCGTCGGAGAATCTCGACGGCTCGCGGGCGTCAACGGCCGGCGGTCGCGAGCCGGGCCGTGCGGCGCGCGTCCGCGATGCCGGCCCGGCGGATCCGCTGGCGTTTGGCTCGCCGGCGTACCGCGCCATTCATCGCAGCGTCCTTGCGGGACTTCTCGGCAACATTGCGCAGCTCGACGAGGAGAACGGCGGGTACAAGGCGACGCACGACCGGCGCGTTTCGCTGTTTCCCGGCTCGGTGCTCTTCCGCCGCGAGGAGCCGAAGAAACGGCGGCCCGCCGGGGAGCCTCCTGCGCCGAAGAAGGAGACGAAGACGCCGCGCTGGATCATGGCCGCGGAAATCGTCGAGACGACGCGCCTGTATGCCCGCACCTGCGCGCGGCTGGACCCGCTCTGGGCGCTCGATCTCGGTTCGCACCTGGTGCGCGTGGCCCACAGCGAGCCCTTCTGGAACGAGACCGCCGGTCGCGTCATGGTGCGTCAGCGCACCCGGCTGTACGGGCTCGAACTCGAGAGCCGGGCGGTGGGTTACGGGAAGATAAATCCGACGGAGGCGACGGGGATCTTCATCCGCGAGGGGCTGGTGAACGACACGATCCGTTTCCCGCTGGATTTCCTCGCGCACAATCGCGCGGTTCGCGAGGAGCTCGAGGATCTCCTGACCAGGGCCCGCGACAGCGGGTATCTGAATCTGGATGAAGCGGCGTATCGGTTCTACGCGGACCGGCTGATGCCGGAAGAAGCGCCTGCGGCGCTGCCTCCGGCAAGTTCAAGGTTTAAGGATGAAGGTGTAGCGGCTTCGCCGGGTAGCGCGGAGCTTCAGCCCGCGCACCTTAAACCAGAAACCTTACCCCTTAAACACGGCGGCGACGACGCCGTCTCCTCCGTCGCGGAACTCGTGGATCTCGTGCGTCACCGGGAGCCGAAATTCCTTTTCATGCGGCCGGAGGACCTGCGTGACCCGGAGACGATCACGCACGATGCCGATGCCTTCCCGAAGAGCGTGCCGCTGGACAACCGGGCGCTGCCGTTGAACTACGCGTACAAGCCCGGCGAGCCGGATGACGGAGTGACGGTCACGGTGAACGTGCGCGAGGCGGAGGAGTTGACGCCGGCGGCGCTCGACTGGGCCGTGCCCGGGCACCTGGAGGCGAAGATCGAGCACTACCTGCGCGCATTGCCGAAGGAGCTGCGGCGCGGTTTCGTGCCGCTCGGTGAAACGGCGAAGGCGTTGGCTGGCGATCTCGGCCGCGATGCGGCCGGGTTTAAGGGGGAATGTTCAGGGGGTAAGGTGGGCTCAGACGACGTCATCAGGCGCGCGCAGCCCAACGTTAAGCCTGAAACCTTAGTCATTGAACGCGGTGAAGCCGCCGTGCCCTCACCCCGCAAGCCGCTGCCTGACGCTCTCGCCGCGTTGATCGCGCAGAAATACCGCATTGCGATCGATCCGGCGGTGTGGGCGGACAAGCCGCCGCCGGAACACCTGCGCGTCCGTATCCGGGTGGTGGACGCCGATGGCAGGGAGCTTTGCGCGAGTCGCGAACTCGGGGAAATCCGTTCGGCGCTGCTGGCGCAATCGCGCAAGGCGAGCATCGCCGTTGCCCGTGAGGAGCCGGCGGCGTGGCGAGCCGCGAGGGCGCGCTGGGACACCGCGGAGTTCGGGTCATGGGCGTTCGACGAAGTGCCCGAGCGCGTGCTCGTTGCGGAGCAGGGTGGGGCGCCTGCGTATGCGTTTCCCGGATTGCTGACCGGCAGGGATGGCGTGGCGCGGCGGTTGTTCAAGACGCCCGAGGAGGCGGACGCCTCGACTCGCGCCGCGGTGTCGTCACTGCTGGAACGGCAGCTCGGACACGACCTGATGTGGACGCAGCGCGACCTGCGCGCGTTGAAGGAACTCGGGCCCCTGGCCAGCACGCTCGTGCCGATCGACACGTTGCAGGAGCAGGCCTTCGAGGCGGTCCGCCGCTGGGTGATCGACCCGGGCCGCATCGGCGGGCCCTCGGGTCCGCGCAGCGGGCTGACAGCGGACGCGTTCACGAAGGCTGTCGAACGTGCGAAGACCGATTTGCGCGGACTCGTCCCAAGGCTCGGAGACCTGCTGAAGGAGATCCTCGGCCTGCGTCAGGACCTGCTCGTCGTCCGCGATCCACCTGGGTCGTTGTCGCAGGACCTGGCTGCGCTGATGCCGCCCGACTTTGTCGCGCTCACGCCCTACGAACAGCTGAGGCAGTTTCCGCGGTACCTGAAGGCAATGAAGGTGCGTGCGGAGCGGTGGCGGAAGAACCCGGGCAAGGACGCGGACCGCGCCGCCGAGCTGGCGCCGTATCAGAAGGCACTGGACGAGCTGTATAAGCGGAGAAGCACGCGGGGGCCGGCCTTCGACCGGGCGGTGGAGGCGTTCCGGTGGCTCGTTGAGGAGTATCGGGTGAGCCTCTTCGCTCAGGAACTCGGAACGGCGGAGCCGGTTTCGCCTGTGAAACTCGACCGGGCACTCGCCGCGCTGCGAGGCGGCGGCAGCGCCGCCGCCGCCACGACGGAGCCAGCCGCGGCGCCCAACGTGAGACCGATCATCTCCGCGCCCGTGGGCGAGAGGCAGAAGAAGTCGACCCCGCTCAAGAACCTCGGCGCGCTCGACAAGCTGTTCAGGTAGCCGCGCTCCCGGGGTGGAACCCGCTGTCCCCAGCGGTTCGGATCGGGCGTGCGAGGAATGTGGGGGCGAAGCAAGACAAAGCGCGCTAGGGACAGCGCGCTCCACCGGGCGGGCGCGCCTCAGGAGGGCACGCCGCTGATGTAGTTCTTGAGATGCTGGGCCTCGGCCTGGTTCTCGTCGGAATTCCAACGCGTCACATCACCAATCGAAATCGTCCCGACGAGTTCCCCGTGGTCGCAGACAGGAAGATGGCGAAACCGCCGTTCCGTGAAGATCACCATCGTCTCCTCGATCGTTGTCTGCGGCGAGATCGTCATCACCTCCGGTGTCATCACCTGTCGCACCGGAACGGTTCTCGGGTCGACGGCCTCACCCACCACGCGCCGCAGCACGTCGCGCTCGGTGAAGATTCCGACGACCTTGCCGTCTTCCAGGACGAGCACGCAGCCGACGCGCTGACGGTTCATTTCGGCGACGGCCTCGGCGATGGTGATATCCGGCGGAACAGAGAAAACCTGGCGGCCCTTGCGCTCGAGGATGGCGGAAACGGGTACATTCATGGGCAACTAATGGGTGGGTTCGTCCAAGGTGCGCTCCCGTCTGCGGCGTGCAACTGGGCGGCAGGTTTTTTGCCCCGTCGGCAGTCCGGGGCGCGCAGGGCAAGGCCGCGCGCCCGAACCCTCCGGAATACTTGTGCAAATCAACGAACCCTACACGCTGTCTGCCATGAGCATCGGCAAAATCCTTTTGATCGGACTCGGGGTCCTCGTCGCCATCGCGATCGTGATCGGACTCTCCGTTTCCGGCATCTACAACCGGCTCGTTTCGCTGCAGCAGCGGACGGATGCGGCGTGGGCGCAGGTTCAGAACGTGTACCAGCGCCGCGCCGACCTGGTCCCGAACCTGGTCAACACGGTCTCCGGCGCGGCCAACTTCGAGCGCTCCACGCTCACCGACATCGTCCAGGCCCGCGCGTCCGTCGGACAGGTGAAGCTGCCGACAGCGACCGCGCCCACCGATCCGCAGGAATTCGCGAAGTTCGAGCAGGCGCAGGCGCAACTCGGCTCCGCGTTGTCGCGCCTGCTTGTCGTCGCCGAGCGCTACCCGCAGCTCCAGGCAACGCAAGGGTTCCGCGACCTGCAGGCGCAGCTCGAGGGAACCGAGAACCGCATCAGCGTGGAACGCGGCCGCTTCAACGAGGCGGTCCAGGCCTACAACACCGCCATCCGCAGTTTCCCCGCCGTGATCTTTGCCGGAATGTTCGGGCACACGCCGCGTCCGTATTTCACGGCGACGCCCGGCTCGGACCGGCCGCCGGAGGTGAAATTCGACTTCGGCCAGCAGAAGGCCCCGGTGGGTCCGGAAGCCCCGGCCCCCGCGAACCGTTGACCGGGAGCCGTGATGATCCAGCTCACTGCACCCTTCCGAAGGTTCCTTGCGGCCGCTGCGATCTTCGCGGCCTTCGCGGTTTCGCGAGGCGCCGAGGTGATCCCTCCGTCGCCGCCGAATCACTTCAATGACTTTGCCGGCGTCGTTCCGCCCGCGACGGCGCAGCAGCTCGACCGCGAACTCGCCAACTTCGAACGCGAGACGTCCAACCAGATCGTGGTCGCCGTGTATCGGAAGATGCAGTCGGACTCGTCGATCGACGACTACTCCGTCCGTGTATACCAGGCGTGGAAGATCGGCCAGAAGGGCCGCGACAACGGAGCGTTGCTCCTGGTGTATATCGATGATCACAAGATGCGCATCGCCACGGGCTACGGCCTCGAAGGCGCGCTGCCGGATGCGACCTGCAAGCGGATCCTGGATACCGAGCTGACGCCGCGGTTTCGAGCCGGGGATTTCGGGGGAGGGCTCGCAGCGGGGGTCCACGCGATGCTTGCGGCGACACGGGGTGAGTATCGGGGCACCGGGAGCACACAGCGCGAAGCGATGGGGGCGCGGGGACACTCCGGCGTTTCCGGCGGCGGGATCGCCCAGTTTGTGGTGATTGGCATCGTCCTCCTGATCCTTGGACTGACGCGCCGTCGGCGCGGGTTGGTTTACGGACGCAGCGGCCGGTCGGTCGTGTCGACGCCCTGGTGGTACGGCGGTCCGGGCGGCTGGGGCGGGGGCTCCGGCGGCGGAAGCTGGGGTGGGGGCGGCGGTGGTGGTGGATTTTCCGGCGGCGGCGGCAGCACGGGCGGCGGCGGAGCAAGCGGGAGCTGGTAAACATGAGCAACGAATCGACACTTCCCCAAATCGACCACGAGCGGATCGTCGCGGCCATCGGCAGCGCCGAGAAAACGACGTCGGGCGAGATCCGCGTCGTGGTTGCCCGGTCGAAGACCGAGGACCCGATCGCGGCCGCGCAGCGCAGTTTCGTGAAGCTCGGGATGGACAGGACCGAGCTACGGAACGGCATACTCATCTACGTTGCCCCGGCGTCCCGAAATCTTGCTGTCATCGGCGACACCGCCGCGCACGCAAAGGCAGGAGACGCCTTCTGGCGGGCGATCGCCGAAACGCTCACGGAGCACTTTGCGCGCGGCGAGTTCACCGAGGGCATCGTCCAGGGCGTTGAACGTGCCGGGCGCTTTCTCGCGGAGCATTTTCCTCCAAAGCCGGGAGATAAGAACGAACTCCCGGATGAGGTCACTGAAGACTGAAGGCGTCGCCGAGGGAATGAACAAAAGGTAACGAAGAGAATGAAGGGCGGGCCGGTGTAGCCGGCCGGGTTTGGGGTTCGAGAGACGGGGCCGGACCGCGTCTTGGTTGCGGCGCGAGATGGCTGACAACGACGACACCAGGCCCCTTGAACATCAGACCGTGAACGGTAACCGGCCGCAACGCGGCGTACCCCGCCCACGACAGTCCGCTCGCGCCACAATCAACAAATCGTGAAATCCGCACGGCATGCCCGGCGTGGCTGCGGCGTGCGGCGCGCGGCTTGCGTTGCCGCCGGTGTCTGGCTTCCTCGCTGGTCATGGATCTCGAGACAGCTCGACGGCACCTCCGGACTTATCTCGATCGCATGCGCGGCTCGTCAGCGATGCCCGTGTTCGACGAATGGGCGATTCTCGCCACCACGGGAAAGGCCGGATCGGTTCTCGCGTACAGCGGCCCCAGGCCGGAGGCGTTCCGGCGCAATGTCACGGCCGATTCGGAAATCCTGCGAAAGCATTCGGCGGGCAGGACGATTGCCGATGGCGATATCGAATTCGCGACCGATGCGGTGGGCACGCAGTACGATGCGTTCATGAGGATCGGTTCGAGCAGCTACCTCGTGCTCAATCACACGGCGAAGACGCTGGACGAGATTCGTGCCGATTCGAAGTGGCTCGCCGTGCAGGCAGCGCTGTTTGAGCTCAGCGAAAAATTCCGCGAAGACCCGCTGAAGACCTGACGGGCGATCCTTTCCGATCCGTTTGAACAGAAGGCAACGGAGGAAACGAAGGATCGGCAGTAGGAGCAGATTTATCTGCGATGGCTTGAGCGGCGATGAAAGGCGGCCAACGGCTGGCTGGGCGTGCTGACGGGGTCGCAAATGAATTTGCTCCTACCGGGGATCAGCAGGCGCGTGGCGCCGCGAAAAGGTTGCCGCCGCCGCACCTGTAGGAGCAGATTTATCTGCGATGGCTTGGGCACGGCGCTCGATCCGGGCTGACACGACCGGGTCGCAAATGAATTTGCTCCTACCGGGAATCAGCAGGCGCGCCGCCTAGGTTTCGCGCGGCGAAAACCTCGGCGAAAACCTACGCAAGGCCGCTTGCGACGAACC
>JAJYAR010000128.1 GCA_021779435.1 bacterium | reverse complement strand
ATGTATTCTCTGTAGACGCCGTGTGCGTGCTCCGTGACCTCTGTGTCACTGCCTTATTTCGTAGGGTAGGGCCGGACCGCTGGGCCGGCCGTGTCTTGGTGCGTTCTCGTCCCCGGCTGGGTGCGTCGTCGGTGTGTCGCGACAGCACCACAACACCCAAACCCCGGCGGGCCCAGCGGTCCCGCCCTACCACCCAAACCCCGGCGGGCCCAGCGGTCCCGCCCTACCACCCAAACCCCGGCGGGCCCAGCGGTCCCGCCCTACCCACCCAAACCCGGCGGGCCCAGCGGTCCCGCCCTACCACCCAAACGCGTCGGGCGCGGTCCCGCCCTACCTAGGCCGTCCTCAGCAGCGCATCCAGCTCCTGCAGTCCTTCGTGCGAGCCGATCTCGTAGAACCGCTGCTTCATCTCGTAACCGGCGAGCTGGTGCCGCGCGACGAGCGCCTTCTGAACCTCGGCGAGATCCACCACCGCATCGCGCGCGTAGCCGTCGAATGCCGCGGCGCGGAAGACGCCGAGCCCGTAATCGATGTGGTGCATCTGCGGCAGACGCGACTTCTTGTCGTACACCCGGATTGCGCCGTTCTCGAACCAGACGTTGCTCGTATCGTAGCGCCCCTGGTTCTCGTACACCGTCATCAAACCGAGCTGTCCCGAGCGAAGGAAGAAGTCGCCGACCGCTCCGTAGTCGACCGGCAGGTAGCTGTCGCCGTACAGGACGTAGAAGGCGTCGCCGAGCTTCGGGAGGGCGGCGATCAGTGCGCCGCCGGTGCCGAGCAGCTTCGGGCCGTCAAACGCATAATCGATCTTAACGCCCCAGGCGGAGCCGTCGCCGTATTGTTCGACGATCTTTTCGCCCAGGTAACCGACGCACAGCACGAGCCGGGTCAGACCGGCGGCTTTGAGCAGCCGGATTTGATGCGAGAAGAACGGCTCGCCCGCGACCTCGACCAGCAGCTTTGGAATTTTTTCCGTGATCGGCCGCAGCCGCGTGGCAAGCCCGCCGGCGAGGATGGCAACGGGAAGATCGGTGGAGGTCATGGGGTCGCGATGGGTTCGGAAAAGGATCCAGGGCGGATGCCTCGCGACCGAACGTCCAACATCGAACACTGAACATCCAACATCCAAGTCCGATTCGCGCCGACCACGCTGTTGTCTCGAGTGACAGTCGAGCAGGTGAACACGGATGAGAGTCGCCGCAGGCGCACTTCGACGTTGGGCGTTGGATGTTGAATGTTGGACGTTCGGCTTGGCCCTTAGTTTTGCGCGACGACTTTGGTGCCCTCGAAGTCGAATCGGAAACGCACCTCCAGAAGTCCCTTCTCGCGCATCGCGTGACGCAGCTTCTGCTTGTCGCTTGCGTAGAACATCAGGAAACCGCCGCCGCCGGCGCCAATGAGCTTCCCGCCGAGGGCACCGTTCTTCATCGCGAAGTCGTACCACTCGTTGATCTGCACGTTGCTCATGCCCGTGCTCCGGGCCTTCTTGCGCTGCCAGTGGACGTCCATGAGCCGCGCGAACTCCTCGAGGTTGCCGGTCTCGAGTGCGTCGAGCGACTTGTACCCGAGTTCCTTCGTGAAGTGCAGGTTGTCGAGCATCGCCGAGTCGTTCTTCTTCGAGCGGTCGTTCTGGTCCTTGAGAATCGCCGACGCGCTGCGCGAATACCCGGTGAAGAACAGGAGCAGGTTGTCCTCGAGGTTGAAGTGCGTCTCCTCGGAAATGTTGCACGGCCGGTACTCGACCCTGCCGTCCTTGTGAAACGTGAAAGCCGTGATCCCCCCGATCGCGGCAATATACTGGTCCTGTTTGCCGATCGGTTCGCCGAGCTTGTTGATCTCGATGTCGCACGCCTGCTCCGCCAGTTCGGCCGGCGAGAGGAGGTTCTTCTTGTACGTGTGAAGCGCCTTCAGGAGCGCCGTCGTGAAGCTGCCGCTGGAGCCGAGCCCAGTGCCGCCGGGGATGTCGGCCATGGACGTGAGTTCGATATGCGGATCCGTGACGCCGACGAGCTTCAGCGCCTCGCGAACGATTGGATGTTCGATGGCCTCGACGGACGCGACGCGCTCGAGCTTCGAGTACTTGACGATGATCTCCTGCTGGAACGTGCGGTGCTTCGTTATGTACACGTACTTGTCGATCGCCGCGGCGACAAGGAAGCCGCCGAATTCGCGATAGTACGACGGCAGGTCGGTGCCGCCGCCGCCGAGCGAGACGCGTAACGGTGAACGAGTGATGATCATCGGAAGAGTGGTAAGGTGAAACCGCCGGGGAGCATCGCGGCAACGGCCGGACACCGCCGGGCGCCGGCGTTCAAAGAGCCGTGTCGGAAACGGGGAAGCCGCTCGTGCGGTAGATGTGTTCGACGATTTCCAGCGTGCGGATGCCGTCCGGAAGCCCGGGCTCGGGCTGCCGCCGAAGCTGAATGTCCGCGATGAACGCCTCGAGTTCCGCAGACCACGACTGGTCGCCGCGGGGGTACTCGAAAATCGTGGTTTCGGGAGGGCCCATTTCAGGAAGCATCCGGTATAACGACAGGCGCTCGGTCCCGTAGCTGCCGCCGAGTCCATCGATCGCGATCTTCGCGCTGCGACCGTAGATTTCGAACGAGAACAGGTTCTTCCACTCCGTGCAGCTCGCATGAAGCCAGGCCGTCTGTCCCTTTGCCGTGCGCAGGGACAGGAACGCGTTGTCGTCGACCTTCATGTCCCAGAACGAAGTGACGGCGTGCCCCTCCACCTTTTCAAAATCGCCGAGAAACCAGCGCGCGAGATCGATCAGGTGCACGCCCTGGTCGATCAGCTCGCCCCCTCCGGAGGTGGCGCTGTTCGACCGCCACTCGCGATCGTAGCCCACGCGTCCGCCATGGCCGTACCGGGC
Source organism: bacterium (assembly GCA_021779435.1). The sequence goes on along the minus strand of JAJYAR010000128.1, from coordinate 4,422 downwards.
GCGGAGGAACATCAGCGGCCCGAGCTCGCCGCTGTCGATGAGTTCGCGCGCCTTCTGCAGGGCGGGATGGTAGCGATGATTGAAACCGATGCGGACGCGCGCCCCGGTGCGTTCGGCGGCTTCCTGCACCGCGCGCAGCTGTGCCGAGTTCAGGCCGGCGGGCTTCTCCACGAGGACATGCTTGCCGGAGTTCACCGCGGCGAGCGCGATCGGTGCGAGCGAGTTGTTGAGCGTCGAGATGACGATCGCCTCCACCTGCGGATCGCGCACCACCGTGCGGTAGTCGGTCGCCGCGGCACAGCCATGGGCCAGCTGCGCGGCATCCGCGGCCCGGATCGCGTCGAGATCGCACGCGCATCGGACGCTCGCTGCGGGCAGCTTTGACAAGGCCGCGATGCGTTTGCGTCCGATCAGGCCGCAACCGATGACGGCGAATTTGATGGGTTGCTCCGACGAAGGGTGAGTCATTCCGGGTTCCGAACGATCAACGCCATGCGAAGCGGAGCAAAGACGCAAGTGAGGTTTTTTTTCGCGGTCGACGGGCCGCCTCGCGGAAGCAAACCTTGCCTGCATTCGCCGCAACCGGAAACTTCGTCTCCAAAATCAGCTGATGCGCCATCCGCCTGCTCCAGAGTCTCACTCAGCGCGTTCGACCTCGGACTGGGTCTGTTTTGGGTGCGTGTTGTTCGTCGTGGGAGTCCTTTACCTGTGGACAGCCAGGGCGACCGATCGACCGTGGAACTTTGGTACCGAGCAGCGGGATCACTTCAGTCTTCTAGTTCACGGGTTTCTCGATGGAGAACTGTCGTTGAAGACGGAGGTCGCGCCGGCGTTGCTCGCCGCAGCTGATCCTTACAAGCCGTCGACCCGACCGCCGGGCGCGCTGCACGACGCTTCGCTCTATAGGGGCCGCTATTATCTCTATTTCGGCGTGGCTCCCGTTCTCACGCTGCTGCTCCCGTTTCGCCTCGTGACGGGAGTCGATCTGCCGCTGCCAGCCGCGGTTATGGTGTTCGCGCTGGCTGGCTTTGCCGTCTCCGGCATCACGCTGGTGATCATCCGGCGTCGGTACTTCCCGGGCGTGAGTCGCGCGTGGCTTGTCCTGGGTCTGCTTGCGCTGGCCATCGCGAGTCTGAATCTCGTGATCGTTCGTCGCGGCAATATCTGGGAACTGCCCCTCAGTTCGGGCCTGTTCTTCGCAGCCCTGGCGCTGTTGATGGTGTATTGTAGCCTCCACTCGCGTTCGCGGCCATGGCTGTGCCTTGGAAGCGCCGCATTGTTCGTCGGCTTGGCCGTGGCATCCCGGCTGAGCTACCTCTATGCGTCAGGGTTGCTGCTGGTCCCGCTGTGGGTTCTATGGTGCAGGGAAGGGTTGACCGGCGAGTCTGCGGCCGTCCGGTTGCGCAGGGCCGCGGTCAGTCTTCTGCCTCTGGTTGTGATCGGGTTTGCGCTCGCCTGGTACAACTACCTGCGATTCGACAATCCCCTTGAGTTTGGCGTCAGCTACCAGCTGAGCGGTGTCGATGAGTCGATAGCGCGGCATTTTAGCCCCCGGTACGTGGGGTATAACATCCGGCTGTATTTTTTCCGGGCGGCGGGGTGGTATCGCTACTTCCCGTTCATTCATCCGACAGAGATTCCCAATTCTCCTGCCGGGCACATCGGATCCGAGAACGTCTACGGAATTGTCCGGAACGCGCCGTTTGTGCTGTTCGCGTTTCTGGCGCCGCTAGCGCTATGGCGGCGGTCGGGTGATGAAAAGACGCGACTCGGTGCCTGGCTTGCAACCGCCGGCGCGGCTATTTGCGGGACCGCGATCACGCTCTGCTTCTTCTATGCGGCCATGGCGCGGTATTTCGCGGATTTCGTTCCCGCTCTCGTGCTGATCGCCTGTGTGGGAGTCCTGTCGCTGGTGCGTTGGAGCGCGCACATTGAGGGTTCCCGTGTCCGCGTTGTTGTGGCGGCGCTCACTGTCGTGCTCACGCTGCAGGCGATCTTCTTCGGCTGGATGTATGGGTTCGAGCTTTACGGCGATTTCCGCCGCCGGAGCGAGCGGGACTACGCAGTCACCGCGCGGCTGTTCGACACCCCGGCACGTGTTTGGGACGCAGTAACGCCGGGAACGTTTGGGCCCATCGAATTCGACGTTCGGCTTGCGCCGTCCGCGAAGGGCAGGCGCGAGCCGTTGCTCAGCACCGGTTGGTGGGACGCCTTCGACGAGGTGTTCGTCCAGGACGAGGACGACGAGGAAATTCGCATAGGGTTCCGTCATTCCGGTGGCGGCGAGAAATTGAGTCGCGCGATTCGCGTCGATCGCGGTATCGCGCACCGGGTGTCGATCGAACTCGGTTCGCTGTATCCGCCCGAAGATGCAGGCGGGTATGCCGGGTGGTCGCGGGCGTCGATGCTTCGTCTGACCCGCAGGCTTCGCGTGGAGTGGGATGGCGAGGTCGTTCTCGACGAATATCAACGCTTCCATACGAGCACCCCCGGCCGTGTCCGGATTGGCGAAAGCGTTCCGGCCGCTGGGACAACCAACAGGTTTCGCGGCTCCATCGCGGGAGTCCACCGCCGCGCGGGCTGGCGGGCGTTGGCGAATGAGGTGCCGGACGCGACCGAGCCGTCTGTCTTCGACGCGATCGAGATGAAGGTCGTATTCTCAACGCAGCCTGCCGGCGTGCACGAACCTCTCGTCGCCTCGGGCGAGCCCGGCGCGGCGGATTTTCTTTTCATCGAGCACCTGGGCGGTTCGCGGGCACGGCTCGGACTCGATCACTGGGGTAGCTCTGGTGTATGGAGTGAGCCGTTCGATCTGCCAACGGAAACACCGGTGGTCATCGTGGTCAGCCTCGACTCGTTCCCCTCCACGCTTCGCCAGAACGAGGGGCGGACGTCACGGCGGAATTCCGTGCGGGTGAACGGCACTTTCGTCTGGAGCTTTTCGGCCAAGCTCTTCCAGGCGGACGCCGAGGATATCCATGCCGCATCCAATCCCATCGGCGGGACCGCGTGCGGACCGGACTTCAAGGGCCGGGTGCTGGGCATTCGCCGGCTAGTGATGCCGACTGCGACCGCCACGCCTTAGCTGCTGCGGGTTTCCGCGAGCGCGGAGGCCCGCTCGGCGGAATGCTCGCGCGACTTTGCCAGCAGCGTGTCCGCGGTGGGCATCGGTCGCACGACCATCAGCATCTGGTAGGAGAACAGACCGCGAGAGATTCGGATGAAGACCTTCTGGGCCGTCATCAGCGTGCGCGAAAGGAACCGCTTTCTGACGACCAGCGGCACCGGCGCGGGGATTCCCATCTCCTTTTCGATGACGAAACCTGATTCGCGCAGGAGTCGTCGCAGTGAGCTGAAGGTGAAAAGCCGGGTGTGCGTCAGATCGAGGATGCCGCGCTTGTTGTAGTTGAACTGGCCAAGAAACAACATCAGCCGGGTGACGATGAATCCGATGTTCCCGGTGGAAATCACGATTCGCAAATCGAGATTCTTCTGGGCAGCGGTTCGCAATGCGGTGGCGAAGTCCTCCGGCGACTTGAGATGTTCGATCACGTCCAGAAGGAGCAGGACGTCGACCCCCTCCAGTGTGCGGGGGAAGGGGTTGCCATCGAGGTCCGAGACGTGGAATTCGTCAAACCGGCCGGGCTCCTTCGGCGGGAACTGGTCGACGCCGATGACCCGGCATCCCTTTTCGTGCAGCGCGCCGCACAGATGTCCGGGACCGCACCCGAGATCCAGGACGGTCGTTCCCCCCTTCACCTCCGCCACGGCGACTGAATGGGTGCTGAGAAAGTCGAGCTTGGGGAGGTAGTGTTGATTGTCGGCGACGACAGACTGGACGTCGAAATTCCTACGGTAGACGAGACCGTAATCCTGGAGGCGCGCCACCGTCGACGCGACGATCACGTCCCAAGCGTAGCGGATGCCGTTCACGCGGCAGATCTCGTCACCGTAGTGCGTGGGAATTGCGACCTCGACGAGCCGGCACCTGGCGCGAAGCAGCTGGATGATGATTTCGGTGTCGAAGTGAAATACGTTCGAGTTGAGCTCGAAAGGGATGCGTCGCAACGCGCTCACGGCGTACGCCTTGTAGCCTGTGTGAAATTCGCTGAGCTTGGAGCCGAGGACCCGGTTCTGGTACCAGGTTAGAACCCGGTTTCCGAGGAACTTGTACACCGGCATGCCCCCCTTCAGCGCTCCCTTCGGGGCGAGCATGCGCGAGCCGTGCACGACCTCGGCTTCGCCCTGGGCGAGGGGCGCCAGCATATCCGGCAGGAGCTCTGGCGCGTATTGGCCGTCGCCATGCAAGAGCACGACGAAATCAAAGCCGTTCTGAACCGCGTAGCGGTATCCAAGCTTCTGGTTCCCGCCGTAGCCCTTGTTCACGGGATTCGCCAGTACCGTCACGGGGTGCGGGTAAGT
>JAJYAR010000127.1 GCA_021779435.1 bacterium | reverse complement strand
AAGCCCTCGAGGGGCGGCGCCGGCATCTCGAGAAAGGCCTTCACCGTCTCGGGCTTGCGCGCGAGATAGCCGGGCGAGAAGCAGAACAGCAGCAGGCTCTCGACGACATGCTGGGGCTTGACCACCGTCTCGCTGCGCTCGTAGCGCAGGCAGTCCTGGGACCGCCACGTGCCCAGCTGTTCCCACCAGGCGTCGACCGCACCCGCGCGGCCGCCAGACGCATCGACCTGGGCCAGGATTTCGGCAAGCACCTCGCGCACGTCGCCGACGATCGGCACGTCGACCTTGACGCGCTTGGAGATCGACGACGGATCGATGTCGATATGGATGATCTTGCGGGGATTCTGCGCGAAATGGCCGGGACTGCCGATCACCCGGTCGTCGAACCGCGCCCCCACCGCGAGCAGCACGTCGCAATGCTGCATCGCAAAATTCGCCTCGATCGTCCCGTGCATGCCCAGCATGCCGAGGAACTTCTTGTCCGAGGCGGGATAGCCGCCCAGCCCCATGAGCGTGCTGGTGCACGGGAATCCCAGCCGGTCGACGAGGCGCCCGAGTTCCTCCGTGGCATTCGAGAGGATCACGCCGCCGCCGGTATAGATGAGCGGCCGCTCGGCGGTCAGGAGCAGCTGCACCGCCTTCTTGATCTGGCCCATGTGGCCCTTGATCACCGGATTGTAGGAACGCAGATGCAAATCGCGCGGATACGAGAACGCGTGCCGCGCAACGGTGATGTCCTTGGGAATGTCGACCAGGACCGGGCCGGGACGACCGCTCTGCGCGATGTGGAACGCCTTGCGGATCGTCGGCGCCAGGTCGGCGACGTTCTTGACCAGGAAGTTGTGCTTGACGCAGGGCCGCGTGATGCCGACGGTGTCGCACTCCTGGAATGCGTCCTGACCGATGGCGTGGGTCGGCACCTGGCCGCTGATGATCACCAGCGGGATCGAATCCATGTAGGCCGTGGCGATGCCGGTGACCGCATTGGTCGCGCCGGGGCCGCTGGTGACGATCGCCACGCCGACCTTGCGGCTCGACCGCGAGTACGCGTCGGCCGCATGGACCGCCGCCTGCTCGTGGCGCACGAGGATGTGCTGGAAGTAATCCTGCTTGAAAATCGCGTCGTAGATGTACAGCACCGCGCCGCCCGGATAGCCGAACACGTGGCGCACCCCTTCTTCGCGCAGACAGCGGACGAGGATCTCGGCGCCGGTCAGCACATCGGTTTCGGGGGACGGGACGGCGGCCGCGGCAGTCGCGGGGGAGGAGGAAACGGCGGGCGCCGATTCCGGCACAACGGATCGCATGGGGAATCCTCTCAAGATCCTGCTGGAGATTGATTGGACGCCGTTCCATACCCGCTCGTGACGGGCGGTGCGGCGAAAGCTTGTTACGATAGCGCGTCGCACCAATTTGCGCAAACACCGGAGTCCTCGTTTCCGCTTCCCTGCATGGCAACCCGCGTCGAACTCTCGGACTTCCTGGCCGGTGCCGAGCGTCGGGCATTCAAACAGGCGATGTTTGCCGTGCGCGATGCCGACCATGCCCTGGATATCGTCCAGGACGCCATGTTCAAGCTGGCGGAGAACTATGCAGACCGTCCCGTCCCGGAACTGGCGCCGATCTTCGCCCGGATCGTCCAGAACGCCATCCATGATTTCTTCCGCCGCCAGAAGGTCCGCTCGACCTGGGTGACGCTGTTCTCGGCGCTGTCCTCGACCGAGAACGATGCCGATCCGCTGGAGACGCTCGAGCCGGGCGAGGACGGACGGACGACGGAAAGCGCGGCGGACACCCTGGAGCGCGAGCAGATCGTGCGCATCGTCGAGGAGGAGCTTGCCCGCTTGCCGCCCCGTCAACGGGAAGCATTCGTGCTGCGTTACTGGGAAGACCTCGATGTCGCGGAGACCGCGGCGGCGATGAAGTGTTCCGAGGGCAGCGTCAAGACACATTGTTCCCGCGCGACCCAGGCGCTGGCAAAATCCTTACGGGCACGGGGAATCACGCTATGAACGAAGCCGAATTCGCCTATCGCATCCGTCAGGCCCTCGACGAGGGCGCGGACGCGCTCGACTATCCGGTGCGGATGCGCCTGCAGAAAGCCCGGCGGGCGGCGCTCGACCGGATCTCCCCCAGGCAGACGGCCCCGGAGTCGACATGGGTCTGGGTGCCGGCCCTGCAAGGAGACGGTACGGCGGGCGCAACCGGGGGCCCCGAATCCCGCGCCTCCACCTGGGCCTGGCACGCGGGATGGATCCTTCCCATCGTGGCGCTGGCGCTGGGCATCCTGGGGATCCAGCAATGGCAGAACGAGCGCATGATCGCCCGCACGGCGGACATCGACCTGTCGCTGCTCCTCGACGACACCCCGATCGCAACGCTCGCCCACCAGGGGTTCGGCGAATACCTGCGGCGCAACCGGCAGACGCCGATCCCGGAAATCGCGCCGCAGGTTCCGGCGACCCCGACCGCCACCCCGACCGCAAACGCCGCGCCGGCCGCCCCTCCGAACCCGCCGGCAGGTCCATGAAGCGCGCGGGCCGGCGGTTGGCCACCGCGCTTCTGCTTTCCCTGCTGGCCGCCGGCGCCTCGGCGCCCGCCGCACGGGCGGACGCCCCTCCCGAAATGATCCGGGTCTCGGCGCTCGCGGGGCCGACCTGGTCCGCCCTGACGCCGGCGCAGCGCGAGGCCCTCTCGCCGCTGGCATCCATATGGAACCGGCTCGACGCCAACCACAAGCGGAAGTGGCTGCGGATCGCCGCGCGCTACCAGAAGCTGTCGCCGGCAGGCAAGGCGCGCATGCACGCGCGCATGCCGCAACTGGTCGGACTCACGCGGGAGCAGCGGATCACCGCGCGCAAAAATCTCGAACGCGCCTATTCGCTGTCCGCCGAACGCCGCCGGGCGCTCACCCGCAGCTTCCAGCACCTCTCCGATGCGCGCAAGCGCCAGTTGGCGGAGTGGTCGCGCAAGCGGCGGAAGATGCCGCCGCCGCGACCCGGCACGGCCCGGCACCCCGGTTTCAAGCCGGCGCCCGATGAAGTCGATGCCACGCACGGGACGTGGTGACTGGGGGCCTTACGGCAAATCCGGTACACTTTTGCCTTTTTCCGGCCGTGTTTTCCGGCCCATTCCCGATCAGGTCGCCAGATGACTCACGTAGTTACCGAATCGTGCATCCGTTGCAAGTACACCGATTGCGTCGACGTCTGCCCTGTCGATTGCTTCCGCGAGGGTCCGAACTTTCTGGCCATCGATCCCGATGAGTGCATCGACTGCGCGGTCTGCATTCCGGAATGCCCCGTCAACGCGATCTATGCCGAGGAGGACGTGCCGGCGGACCAGCAGCAATTCGTGGCGATGAACGCGGAACTGGCGAAGAAGTGGCCATCCATCACCCGCATGAAAGCGCACGCGCCGGATGCGGACGAATGGAAGGACGTGAAGGAAAAGTTGCAGTACCTGAAACGGTAAGGCGCCTCGGGAGCGATCCCAAGGCTCCGGAACGGTCGGCGCGAGCCGGCCGGAATCCTTTTTCGGAGGAGGAAACGATGCGTTTTTCCAAAAAGGCCGTCGCCGCGATGGCTTCCCTGAGCCTCCTGGGCGCGAGCGTCCCGCTGCCGGCGCAGGCCGCGCTGGTCGGCACCGAGCAGGTGCTGCACGCCGACGGTTCGGCGCGCCAGCACATCCGGTCCTGGCTGGCACGCCAGGACGTGCGCAAGGTCCTGCTCGCCAACGGCGTCGATCCGGCGCAGGTCCAGGCGCGCGTCAACGCACTCACCGATCAGGAAGCGCAGGACTTCGCCCAGCGCATCGACCGGCTTCCGGCGGGCGGCGACGTGCTGGGGATCCTGTTCGCCGTGTTCGTGATCCTGTTGATCACCGACATCCTTGGACTCACCAAGGTATTTCCGTTCACCCGGCCGATTCACTGACCGGGGAGCGGCGCACCCGGACCGGCCGTTGGCGGCGAATGCCGCCCGGCTCGTTCGCGCGCTTGCGCTGACGGCGTCGGCGCTGCTCGTCGCCGCCTGCGCCACGCCGCAGACCGACGCCGTTCGGGCGTCGATGCGCGGGACCCACGACACGCTCGGGATCGCTCCCGCACGCGATCTGGGCAACCGCGTCCCGTACTTCGCCCAGGAAAAGGATCAATGCGGGCCGGCGACGCTGGCGATGGTCCTGGGCGCGTCCGGCTCCCGGATCACCCCGGATTCGGTGCGCGCGTCGGTGTTCACGCCGGGGCGCCACGGCTCCTTTGCGCCGGAAATGCTCGCCGCGGCGCGGCGGAACGGCCGGCTTGCGGTGCAGCTGCCGCCGCGCCTCGATGCCGTCCTGCGGGAAGTCGATGCGGGCAATCCGGTGATCGTGCTGCAGAACCTCGGACTGGCGATCTACCCCGTCTGGCATTACTCGGTGGTCGTCGGATATGACGTTCCGGCCGGCATCATCTGGCTGCGATCCGGTCCGGAGCCGCACGAAGCCATGCCCATGACCGTCTTCGAGCACACCTGGGACCGCAGCGGCGACTGGGCGATGGTCGCCACGGACCCGCGCCGGCTCCCGGTCACGCCGTCCCTCGACGCGCTCCTCGACGCGACGGCCGCGCTCGAGCGCGTCGACGTACGGGCGTCGCACCACGCCTACGCTGCCCTCACCCGGCTGGCGCCGCGGAGTTACGCCGCCTGGATGGGCCTCGGAAACAGCGCCTTCGAAATGGACGACCCGGCGGACGCGGTCACGGCATTCCGGCGGGCGGTCGCGCTGCAGCCGGCCGAAGCGGACGCCTGGAACAATCTGGCGGCATCGCTGCTGGCGCAACACCGGCTTGCCGGCGCGCGCGCGGCGATCGCGCGGGCGCTGGCGCTCGGCGGTTCGCACCACGACCTGTACGAGCAGACCGCCCGGGAAATCGATCGGGCAGGGAAAATGCCTTGAGCGCACCGGAAGCGGGCGACCACGCCCCGCGCAGCCTCGCCCCCCCGGCGGCATCGGCATCGGCTCCGACCGCCGGCGGAAGCAAGAAGGTCCACGCCGTGCCCGACTGGCATTCGCATCGCTTTCTCGGGCTTGCCCGCATCGACGAATCGCGCTGCATCGGCTGCATGCTCTGCATCCGCGCCTGCCCCGTCGATGCGATCGTCGGGACGGCGCGGCGCATGCATACGGTGCTGGCCGCCGAATGCACCGGCTGCGGCCTGTGCCTGCCGCCGTGCCCGATGGACTGCATTGCGCTGATGCCCACGCAGCCGCCCCGCGCCTGGACGGTGGGCGACGCGCTGCACGCGGACGCCCGGACCCGGGCGCGCGCGCAACGCATCGCGCGGGAACGCCGGGAGCCGGCGAAACGTCGACCCGGCTCCGGCAACCTGGACCTCGGCGGGCAGGACGGCGCGACGATCGGCGCGGAGGAGATCCGGCAGGGTCGCGACATCCTGCAGCAGGCGATGGAACGCGCGCGCGCGCGTCGGGCCGCCCGATGACGCCGCGCAAGATCCGGGAAATGTTTGCCGCCTTCGCGCGCGCCAACCCGCATCCCGAAAGCGAGTTGCACTATTCCACACCCTTCGAACTGCTCGTCGCGGTCGTGCTCTCGGCGCAGGCGACCGACAAGTCGGTGAACGCCGCGACGGAGAAGCTGTTTCCACACGCCAACACGCCGGCGGCGATTGCCGCCCTGGGCGAGGAGGCGCTGGCGGCCCATATCCGCACGATCGGGCTGTACCGCGCCAAGGCGCGCAACGTCGTCGCCCTTTCCCGCCGGATCCTCGAACAGCACGGCGGGCAGGTACCCCGCGATCGCGCCGCCCTCGAGGCCCTGCCGGGCGTGGGCCGCAAGACCGCCAACGTGGTCCTGAATGTCGCCTTCGGGGAACCGACGATCGCCGTCGACACGCACTGCTTCCGCGTCGCCAACCGCACCGGGCTTGCGCCGGGGAAGACCGTGCGGGCGGTCGAGGAAGGACTGCTGCGCGTGGTGCCGGCGGAATATCGAAACCACGCCCACCATTGGCTGATCCTGCACGGACGCTATGTGTGCAAGGCGCGCAAACCCGAATGCTGGCGCTGCATCGTCGCGGCGCAATGCGAGTACAAGCCGAAGACGCCGGCGCCGAAGTAACGAGCCGTCTCCAAATCGCGATCCTCACCCCCGCCCTCTCCCGCCGCCGCGGGAGAGGGGGAAGCCCGAGCCCGCTCCTCCGCCCCATTACCATCCCTCCCGCAAAGAAGGCCGCCATGTTCAATCCCTCGCGCGAAGAAGTCCGCCGATTTTTCTGCGACGCCTGGCGCAAGCATTGCGAAGGAAGCGTCGCGACGCCCCTGGAGAGCCTGGCGATCGCCTGCATCGAGGACCATCCCGAGTACCACGCGCTGCTTGCCGACACCGCGCGTGCCCAGGAGATGGATTTTCCCGTGGAGGCCGGGCGCGAAAATCCCTTCCTGCATCTTGCGATGCACCTGGCGCTGCGGGAACAGGAATCGATCGATCAGCCGCCGGGGATCCGCGCCCTGCTGGAACAACTGCGCCGGCGCACCGGCGACGCCCATGCCGGCGCGCATGCCGCGATGGAATGCCTCGGCGAAGTGGTGTGGCGGACGCAGCGCGGCACGCTCCCCGCCGATCCGATGGCGATCAACGACGCCTTGCTGGAGTGCCTGCGGCGACGGGCGTCCTAACCCGGGGTTGGGGAACGGACGGCGACGACTGCGGCGGCGTGGCCGCCCTGCGCCCGGGCGATCGGGACGACCTACGCCGGCGCCCGATCGGCCGTCGGGGCAACCCGCGGCACGGTGCCGGCGACGAAGCGCGCGACCGCGTGCTCGGTGATCGACCGGCGCTCGAAGGCGCGCCCCGACTCGGCGAGAAACCGATCGAACTCCGCGAGCGCCTGCTCGTAGAGCCCGACGTCGCGGTCGAACTCGCGAACGATCCGGTTCACGTGCCGTTCGGCCTCGAAACGGAACGACTCGCCCTCGGCGGCGCCGGCAGTGCCGCAAACCGCCACCTGCGCGATGCGGTCGATGAACCGGCGAGCGGGGTGGGTGCTCGACGCGAACCAGCGACAATCGAGCAACGCCGCCTTGAGCACCGGGAACTGCAACCGCGCGAGAAGGTCCTGGATCGCCGGCGGAATCTGCGCGGCGCACCGGACATGGTCGAACAGCATCGCCACGATGTCGATCATGCACTGTTCTTCCGGCCGCTCCGCCTGCTCCACGAGGTGTCCGCGCCAGGTCTCGATGGACCCGGCGGAACTGGCGGCGAAGGTCACCCCGCGGATTCCCTGCAGGGCAAGCGCCTGCAAGTCGCCCAATGCCGCGAGAAGCGGATCGCTC